>NZ_QAOZ01000008.1:0-263613 GCF_003050885.1 Rhodococcus sp. OK611 | reverse complement strand
TGGTAGCGGCGCATGTCGATGATGTGGTCGACGTGTTCGATGTCGACGGGGCACTGCTCGACGCAGGCGCCGCAGTTGGTGCACGACCACAGGGTCTCGAGGTCGATGACCGGAGCCAGTTCACCCTCGACGGTTTCGCCGATCAGCTTGCGGCCGGCCTCGGTGCGGGCGGCCGCCGGGATTGCGGCGAGCGCGGCCTCGTTGACGTTGCCGTCGGCGTCGACCAGGCCGATCTCGTCGCCGGCTGACCCGTTGCCCCCAGGGCCTTTACGGCCACCGGCCAACAGGTAGGGCGCCTTCGCGTAGCCGTGGTCTCGCAGCGACATGATCAGCAGCTTCGGCGACAGCGGCTTGCCGGTGTTCCAGGCGGGGCACTGGCTCTGGCAGCGGCCGCACTCGGTGCAGGTGGTGAAGTCGAGCCAGCCCTTCCAGGAGAAGTCCTCGATCTGGCCGGCGCCGAGGGTGTCGGTGTCGGGGTCGACGTTGTCCATGGTCAGGGCCTTGCCCTTGGACATCATCGGCTTCGCGGCACCGAGGGCGACGCCGCCGTCGTCCTCACGCTTGAAGTAGATGTTCGGGAACGCGGAGAAGCGGTGCCAGGCGACACCCCAGGTGATGTTGCGACCGACCACGTACAGCCAGACCATCGCTGACATCAACTTCACAAAAGCGAACGCGGACACCATGTTCGGACTGGCGGGCAGCAGTTCGGCGACATGCATCGTGAAGAAATCGGTCCACGGGTCCGCGTGACCGGTCATCGCGATGCGACCGGCCTTCACCATGATCATGCCTACGCCCTCGATCAGGACGACGGCCTCGACGAAATAGGCTGCGCGGAAGTTTGATCCGCCGAAACGGGATAGTCGCGCCGGGACGCGGGGATGGTTGAGCTGGCGAATCAGAATCAATGTCAGGACGCCGACAACAGTGATGATCCCGAGAAGCTCGTCGACGAAATGATAGATAGGCCAACTGCTTACGATTGGCCACCCGCTCGCCGGGTCGAACGTCTGGATGTACGCCTCCATCGCGACGAACATTCCCAGTAGGAAGCCGATCATCACGAGCCAATGCGCCCAGCCCACCGTCCGGAATTTCACCATTCGGGTGTGCGCGGCGAACTCGACGATCATCTGCTTGAAGCGCGGGAAGAAGGGGCGCCAACGATCCGGCGCCGGCTGGCCGAGTCGGACCGTCCGGACCATCGTCGACCCGCCGCCGAAGAACGATGCCCAACACGGCAGGCTCAAGAGGACGCCGATCACGCCCAGAGTCACGGTCACAGTGTTCATGTCGCGTCCCTCCCGGTCCGGTGTCGAAACTCGCCACCGGTCCCCACCCCCGGCAAGTTACCCATCGGTAACTTGTGATGCTTCCAATCGATTCTTACCACACAGTGCGAACCGAGACTCCAAACGCCTGGGTCCGCGAGGCCGCTGTCCGTGGGATGAACTTGCGGCTTACCGTGGGTTCGATGGGGCGGGGCCGTCCTCCGGGTCGTGCCATACGAACAACAGGTGGTCCCGCTCGAGGGTCGGCCAGGCGCGGGTGGGCGTCGGGTGGGGGGATCCGCCTGCGGCCTCGCCGTTGCCGTCCCAGCGCCAGCGGTGGATCGGGCAGTCGAGCGTGTCGCCCACGACGGAGCCGTAACTCAGGTCTCCGCCCATGTACGGGCAGCGGGCGTCGAGGATCCGGATCTCGCCCCGGCGGTCGGCGAACGCGACGAGCTTGGTGCCGAACGCCTCGATGGGGTGCGGCCTGCCGTCGCGGTAGTCCTCGGCCGGTCCGAGGCAGTGCCACCCGGTCTCGACAGCGGTCATGGTGCGTCCCTTCGTATTGCTCGGAGGCGCAACCGTGTCAATCCGCAGGCCGGGCGTCAACGGGTCGATCCGCTGGGCGGGAACGCGCGAGGATCGGCGTCGAGTCGACGTCGGCTCACCAGTCCCAGCGGGGCACTTCCTGGCAGGGATGCAGGTCGACGTCGCCGGTCGCATGCGAATTCTGTACGGCCACTTCGGTGCCGAAGCGGAGGTAGTCGAGCAATGCGGTGCGGAATTTCGTGTCGGAGGGCAGCCCGGCGTCGTCCGCGGCGGTGAGGAACAGGTCGACGAACCGTTGGCGCTGCTCCTCGCTGATCTGCTTGCCGCGGTGCGCCTCTAACAGCGCGGGGAATCCGCCCAACTGGTCGGTGTAGACGGTGGGACCGCCGAACACCTCGGCGAGGAAATCTGTCAGGTGGTCGATGTGGCTGGGGCTGCCCGCGCCGAACAGCGGGTGCAGGAGCGGGTCGGCGAGGACTCGCGGATACCAGGTCGCGACGAGGCGGTGCAGTCCTTCCCTGCCGCCGACGTGCTCGAATAGGGATTCGGTGGTGTTCCTGTCCGCTGTCATGGCACTCCTCGGTGAGGGACGAGACGCTTGATTACATGATTACAGAATTGCGAGTGATCCGCTTCGGATAGGTCGCCGCGTCACCAGCGAAACATCGGCAGCGGACTCCACGGCCTGGTGAGTGCCCGCCTGCCGCCCAACTCGAGCAATCGGCGATGGAAGCCGGCGTCCGGGAACTCCCGCAGCAGTTCGCGGTAGTGCCCGCGTGGCAGGCCGAAGTTGCGCAGGCCCAGTGAGACGTCGATCCAGTCGGCCCGGCGGAAGATCTCCACGGCGTCCCGCGCGGCCCCGGCAGCGGTCACCTTGTGATGCTGCTGAATCAGCGCGGTGACCAGATCCGTCTTGTCGGCGTGGCCGTGTTCGCGCAGCCACTCGACGGCGCGCGTCGTCGAGGGGTCCAGGTAGTCGAAGGTCCCGTCGCTCCAGATGCCCAGGTCGTGATGGACCGCCGCGACGCGGAACGCGACCGGATCGGGAAGTTCGCCGCCCGCGAGCGTCGTGCTGAGGCGCAGCACGCGCTCGACGTGATTGCGGTAGGCGGTGCGGTCCTCGCCCAGGGTCCGGTTCCAGGGCTCGAAGAGACTGTCGAGATCGATCGGATCCATGACTGGGGCCTCCTGGCGGCGGCGGACTATGAGACCGAGCTCCTGTCGAAACGGTAGCGGCTGTGCCACGGCATGGCCGCCTCCAGCATCGCCGCGGCCGTCAGCAGGTCCGCGTCGGCGCCCCACTTCGCCGAGATCATCACGCCGAGCGGGACCCCCTCGTCGGTCCAGCCCAGCGGCAGGCTGACGGACGGGAAGCCCGTCGCGTTCGCGACGATGGTGTTGCCGGTGAAGGCCACCATGTCCGCGAGCTCGGTGGCCGGATCGGCGTCGTTGCGCAGTTCGCCGACGGCGACGGGCGGCAGGGTGACGGTCGGCGTGATCACCAGGTCCACGTCCTCGTGGTCGAGGCTCCAGCGCCGCGACCACGCCTGCACCAGCCCGATCGCGGCCGCGAGGTCGCCCGACGACGTCTCCCTGGCCCGAATCCGCAGGTGCCGCACGATGGGCCGCAGCAGGTGCTCGTACTCCTGCGGGATGGGCTTGGTGCCGGCCAGGGACGAGAACATCGTGATGAACGCGTCCGAGAACGCCGTGTCGACGGCCTGCGGACGCTCGACCACGGTGTGCCCCAGCGACTCCAGGACGGCGCCCACCCGCGCGACGGCAGCCGACACCTCCGGGTCCACGGGACCCCGCGACACCGATCCCTGGGCCAGCGCGACGGTCAGCCTCCGCGACGATCCGTCGGCGCCGCGTACGACGGCGTCCTCGAAGGAGTCCGGGCGCGGAGGATGCAGGGTCCCGGCGCCGGGGCGGGTCGCGAGCACGTCCAGCAGCGCGGCGGTATCGCGCACCGTCCGGGCGATCGGGCCCTTGCTGGCGAAGCCGAAACCGTCGTGCCCGGCGTACCCCATGGTGAGCAGTCCCCGGCTCGGCTTCAGTCCGACCACGCCGCACGCGCTGGCCGGTGACCGCAGGGAGCCCGCGGTGTCGCTGCCCTGTGCGATCGGGACGAGGCCCGCGCCGACGGCGGCCGCGGCGCCGCCGCTGCTCCCGGCGGCGCTGCGGGCGGGATCGAACGGGCCGCGCGCGGGCGGGGCCACGTCCGGTTCGGTGTAACAGGCGGCGCCGAACTCCGGGACGGTGGTCTTGCCGATGTCGACGAGCCCGCCGTCGCGGATCGCCTCGACGATCTCGTCGTCGACCTCGGGGACGAAATCGCGGAAGATGGCCGAGCCGAACGTCGTTCGGATCCCGCGAGTGGTTTCGAGGTCCTTGATCGCGGTGGGGACGCCGAAGAGCCGGGGCAGGCCCTCCTCACCGGCGTCGAGCCGGGCCTGGGCGTGATCGGCGAGTTCGAGCGCGTGCTCGGTCGCCACCGTGGTGAAGGCGCCGACATCGTCCTGCGTGGTCGCCCGATCGAGGAAGTGGCGCGTCACCTCGGGAACGGAGAGCTGCCGACGGGCGATCGCCTCGGCGAGTTCGACGGCGGAGAGCTGGTGCAGATCTGTCACGGCGGCCACCTTGTCATTCCGTTACGCGTATCGTTATGGTGGAATGCATGGTAGCCGAATCCGGGGACACCGCAAGGGTGGGACGCCGAAAAGCTGTGAGCCACAGCGAGATCCTCGAGGCCGCGACCCAGATCGCCAACGACGGGGGGCTCGATGCCGTGTCCTTCCGCGTGCTCGCGGACCGGCTCGGGATCTCGCCGATGGCCGTGCACCGCACCACGGGTGGCATCGACGCGCTGCGCCGCGACCTGGTGTCCACCCTGGTGGGCGAGGCCGTCGCCGGCATCGAGTGGCCCGGGGAGTGGCGAGCGGTCGCGCGGACCTTCGCCGACACCCTGCACGACCTGCTCATGCGGCACCCGCTGGTCCTCGAGGCGCACCGGCAGGCCGCGCTGGAGGCGCCGGGCGCCGACGACACCGCGCATCGCGTGGTCCGCGCCTTCCGCGAGGCCGGGTTGGGAGACGAAAAGGCCACGTATGCCTACGCCACGCTGCACGACTTCGTGACCGGGCACGTCGCCATCCGGCTCAGCCGCGGGGACTTCGGCACCGTCCCCGCCGAGCGCCGGGCGGTCTCGGTCTACGCCGATCACCACGACTACGACCGCCGCTTCGCCGCCGGGGTGGCGCTGATCCTCGACGGTGTCGCCGTCGCAGCCGCCGCCGAGGCCCGCCCGTGACCGCGACGACGCCGAGCCTCGAGTTCCGCGATATCGCCGGGCTTCACGCCACGACCCCGGGTGCCCGTGCGGGCACCCGGGGTCGTCGGCAGGGAAGGGTCAGGCAGGGCTAGGCGACGAGCTTCGCCTTCAGCGCGGCGATGGTGTCCTGGCTCAGTCCGAGACCCTGGGTGAGGTAGTTGCTCACGCTGCCGTAGTCGGCGGTGATCTGGGCGAGACCGGCCTCCAGGTAGGTCGCGTCGACGCCGAGGGTCGGGGTCAGGTTGGTGGCGACCTGCGGGCCGAGGGCGGCCGTGATCTGGGCGAGGGTCTTCTCGTTGGTCGCCTGGAGGTAGGTGTTGCTCAGCAGGTAGTCGCTCATGGTGGTGGCGGCGGGGACGCCGGCGATCGAGTGCAGCAGCATGGTGGTCCAGCCGGTCCGGTCCTTGCCCGAGGTGCAGTGGAAGAGCTGGACGCCGTCGCCGGCGGCGATGTCCGAGAGCACCTGCGTGAAGCCGGCCCGGCGCTGAGGATCGGTGACGAAGCTGCGGTTGGCGTCCATCATGAACTGCCTGGCCTGTTCGGGCGATTGGATGGTCTGGGCAAGCTGGATCAGGTCAGCGAACTCGACCGGGATGTTCTTGTACGCGACGCCGTCCGGGAGCTTGTCCTGGCCGCCGATGAGCGGGTTGCTGATCTCGTTGGCGCCGCGCAGGTCGTAGACGTCGGCAAGGCCGAGGGTGGCGAGGGTCTGCTTGTCGGCGTCGCTGGTCGCGGTGAGTGCGTTGGCACGGTAGACGACGCCGCGCTTGAGGTGCTTGCCGTCCGCGGTGGCGTACCCGCCGCCGTCGTTGCCCGCGACGTCGCGGAAGTTGGAGACGGAGGCCAGCTTCGGCGTCGGGGCGAGGACGGGGTTGCTCGAACCGAGGTCGAGTGACCCGCCGAGCGACCCGGTGTCGATGGAGCTCAGATCGAAGGCGCCAGCTGTGGCGGGCGCGGTGAACAGGAGACCGCCTGCGACCAGTAAGGCGGCGGCCCTCGCGGTGCGGGTGGACAGTGTTCGGGATCGTGTGGACATGTGATGGAGCCTCTTCTGTCTGTGTGGAGCGAACCGACCGAAGGGATTCCGGTCGGCGGTCGAGCCCTGGCGAGGGCCGGGCCGATCAGGGCGCGACGTCACCGACCCCGGTGAACCCGTAACGCTGGTGGGGTCCGATGACGGCGACCTCGAACAGGCCCTCCCCGGTGCGGGAGACGCCGTCCTCGGTGACGGTGAACCGGGCGAGGTTGTCGACCGGGCACAGCATCTTCTTCCAGGGCTCGATGTCCGGGACCTTCTCCCGCAGTCCCTGGACCACCAACTCGCCCTGCCACATCCCGTGGCGCCAGTCCTGCTCGAGGCCGTAGCCGGTGCCGACGCCGATGTAGTTCGGCAGCACCGGTTCACACGCGACCGAGAGGACCCGGTCGGGCGCGCCCGGGCGTCGGAAGTGCAGGGTTGCGGCGGCGACCTCGCGGGTGCCCGGGGTGAAGGTCAGCTCGTGGTCGGGTCGGCCCAGCCACTCCGGTTCCCGGCTGTGGTCCGACCAGACCCGGGTCGCATCCTCGACGATGCGGCGACCCTGCTGGTCCTCCTGGATGACCGTGACGATGCTGTAGTCGCCGAACTGCATGATCGAGTAGATCCAGAAGAAGTTCTGGCTCCCCGCGAGCGCCGGATCCGCCTTGCGCCCAGGCGGTTCCGCCTCGCCGACCGGCCGGACGCCCCAGGAGCGGTCACGGTTGCCGCGCCAGGTGTCCGCGGTGACGGGCATGACCTCGCCGTCGACCGTGAGGGAGCCGGACCACGCGCCGGTCTGCACGAACCGCTGGGTGTCGAAGGTGACCCGTTCGAGCTGGCGGTGGAAGTGTCGGGCCTCGAGGTTGGCGGGCCCGTCGGACTCGAAGGTGAGATCGAAGCTCAGGTCGGGTGCCTCGGGGCTCGGGTCCAGCACCACCCGCAGGCGGTGCAGGCCCTCGAGGATCTCGATCCGCAGCGGCCCGACGGACAGGTCCATGCGATCGTCGCCCAGTGCGCGGGACGCCCGGAAGACGATGTGGTCGTCGCCGCGCCGCAGCACCGCAAACCCGTCGCACACACCGAGATTGGGGTACTGGCCGAGTCCGATGATGAGGAACAGCGGCTCGCTGTCGCCATCGACGCCGGCATGGCAGTTGAAGTAGTAGCGGTCGTAGAAGTTCCGATCGGAGGTGCCGACGTGCCGGATCGTCTCGGCGATCTGGTGCACCGGGTAGTCGTCGAGCGGGGACAGCGTCATTCGATGCCTCCGGATGCGATCGATGCCCAGTACGTGCCGTCGAGCATGGCCTCGAGCGTTGCTCGGTGCAGGATCATCTCGTCCGGGTTCGCCGGCAGCTCGGCCTGGCCGAATGCCACGGCGCGGCTCTGCACGCGGAACATGATCACGGCGTGGCGCAGCGCGGCGTAGAGCGTGTAGAAATCCAGGTCCGCAGGCCGATGACCGGTCAGCTGCAGGTAGGTGTCCGACACCTCGTCGCGGCGCAGGAAATCGGGCATCCCGGGGAGGCCGGCCATCGCGGCGAGATCCTCGAAGAACCTGTGCTGGAAGATCATCCAGCCGAGATCGAGCTCCCGTGGTCCGAGCGCGGCCATCTCCCAGTCGAGCACGGCCGCCGGCTCGAAGTCCCGGTACATCATGTTGCCGATCCGGGAGTCGCCCCAACAGAGCACCGCCGGACCGGCGTCGGCGGGCAGGTTCGCCTCGATCCAGTCGAAGCCCCGCTCGATCAGCGGGGACCGTGGGCCGTCGGCGATCACCCACTCGTAGTAGCGCTGCTGCTCCTCGACGTGCGCGCGCAGCGCTTCCGCGCCGGTCGGTTCGGCGCCGCCGGGGGCCAGATTCGGGCAGGCCCGGTGCGGCTCGGTCATGGCGTGCAGTTCGCCGAGCACCCGGACCGAGGCCTGCTGGAGCCGGGACCGGTCCGCGGCCGAGGCTTCGGACAGCCAGGATCCGAACGTGTAGGGCATGACGTCGGGCGGGACCTCCCCGTCGAGCCGCTCCATCACGAAGAACTCGCCGCCGAGCGCGTCGGGCGAGCTCTCGGACCAGTACACCCGGGGGATCGGCACCGAGGTGTGCGCGGCGACGGCGCGCATGACCTGGAACTGCTGGTCCAGGTCGTAGGACGGGAAGATCGGGGTCGCGCTGGCGCGCGGGGCGATGCGGGCGACCAGGCGGTGCTCGGTCCGGCGTCCGTCCTCGTTCCAGGTCGCGTCGAACAGCACGGTCTCGTTGGACATGCCGTTCGCGGCCGGGACGTCGACCGAGGTCACCTCGGGTTCCGTGCCGGGTTCCAGCACGGTCGCGAGCCAGCGTCCGAGGCTGTTGCGCATCACGGCGGGGTCGGTGCGGGATTCGCCGGGGCGGGCGAGCTCGGCGTAATCGGGATCTACGCCGACAGTGTCAGAAGTCATTCACCACTCCTCGTGGTTCGGGTGGCGCCGATGCGCACGTGGCGTTAGCCGATACACTTTGTATCGACTAAAGTCGTGACAGAATGTAACGGCCATCACACGAGGACGCAAGGGGTTTGCAGAAAATGCCGAAGGAACCCGAGGCCAAGCACCGGCTCGGACCGCAACGAAACCCGGCGATCGACGCGGCGGTGCTGGAGGCCACCAGGCAGCTGCTGGTGGAGAAGGGTTACGCGGGGACCTCGATCGACGCCATCGCCACCCTCGCGGGCGTCGGGCGGCCGGCGATCTACCGGCGCTGGCCGTCGAAGGCCCACATCGTCAACGAGGCGATCTATCCGGTGCTGGACGCGGAGGAGGGCGCCGACCTCACCGAGCTCGGCACCGAGGGCACGATCGCGGACCAGATTCGCGCGCTGGTTCAGGGCGCGGTCGCCCTCTTCGCATCCCCGGCCACCCGGGCCGCGGCCCCCGGACTGATGAGCGAGGTGCGGACAAACGGCGAGTTGCGTGAGGTCCTGGTGGTGCGACAGCTCGCCGGGGTGCGGGTGGTGCTGAAGCGTCGGCTCGAGGCGGCGAGGGAAAGGGGCGAGATCCGCGACGGGGTCGACGCGGACACCCTCCTCGACATCATGGCCGGCGCGGCCATCTTCGCGCTGTCCGTCCGCGACGTCGACGATCCCGGGCCGCTCGCCGAATCGCTGGCCGACATCGTCCTGCGCGGCATCCTTCCCCCCGGGCAGTAGGCGCGTCCGGGCGCACACCGGTTGACAGGGTCGCACCCGTTCTGGCGCCGCAACGAGTGTGCGTCCATGCCAGAAGATGTGCGCGGTAGGGGCGGCATCCGGGGCGGTCCGCCGGACGGAACCTCGGATTCTCCCGGCGGGATGGTGAAGAATGAACCTCGCGGGAAAGTGCGCCCTGGTCGCTGGTCCGGCTCGGCGGCGTCGACGTCCCGATCAGCAACGCCTGCGCGGCCACCGGCCTCACCGTATCGCCGTCGAGAAAGCTCGGCGACGAAGAATATCGCAACCTCCAACGGCGGTGCGACACCACGACTCTCGTGATCTCCCGACTCGTGCGAGCGCAGGTACCTTCGTCGAAGGGGGCACGATGAGATTCACCCGATTCGCCCGAGCCGTTCTGTTGGTGCTGGCCATGCTCGCGACCACGATCGTGGCGGGCGTGGTGCCGGCGTCCGCCGCGCCGCGTCCGACGATCGTGCTGGTGCATGGCGCCTTCGCCGACACCACCAGTTGGGATGGCGTCGCTGCCGACCTGCGGGGGCGCGGCTACACCGTCGTCGTGCCCGACAATCCGCTGCGCGGACCCGGCTACGACTCCGCCGCGATCGAGAAGACCCTGGCCGGGATCTCCGGCCCGGTCGTCCTCGTCGGGCATTCGTACGGTGGCGCCGTCATCACCAACGCCCAGAACCCGAACGTGAAGGCCCTGGTCTATATCGCGGCCTTTGCGCCGGCGCAGGGCGAGCCGGTGATGCTGGCCCTCGACCCGATCCGATTCCCCGGCAGCCAGCTGCTCCCGCCTGCGTTGCAGGTGAAGGTCGTCGACGACGCCCAGGCGATCGGTGGGAAGAACCTCGACGGCTACATCGCCGCCGACGCCTTCCATCGAGTCTTCGCGCCCGACGTCAGTGACGCGACGGCCGCAACCATGCTGGCGCACCAGCGCTCGATCGCGCTGTGGGCCAACCTCGAACCGTCCGGCCCGACCTCCTGGTCGGCCATACCGAGCTGGTACCTGGTCTCCGCGGGCGACACGGTCATCCCGCCCGCCTCGCAGCGCTTCATGGCCAACCGGATCGGCGCACACACCAGCGAGGTCCAGGCCTCGCACGTCGCGCTGGTCTCCCAACCACGGGTGGTGGCCGACACGATCGTCGCGGCCGCCGACGCCACCTAGGCGGGCGCGGGCCGTCGAACAGGCGTCCGCCACCCGCTCGACGGCCCATGGCCGCGCCGATCTACCGGTTGCGGTAACGCTCCTTGAGCCAGCGTGACTGCACCTTGACCTGGCGTGTCCGCTCGGCCTGCAGGCGTGCGTCGGTCCGCGCGGCCATCCACTCGTTCTCGCGTTGCAGCTTGCGGTAGCTGTCGAGCCGGCGCTGCGGCAGCTCCTCGCGCTCGACGGCGTCGCGTACCGCGCAACCCGGTTCGGCGTCGTGGTTGCAGTCGCCGAACCGGCACTGCTCGGCGAGGGCGTCGATCTCGCTGAACGCCCGGCCGATTCCGTCGGCCGCGTCCCACAGCCCGACGCCACGAAGCCCCGGGGTGTCGATGAGGGTGCCGCCGCCCGGCAGCGGCACCAGCTCACGGTGCGCGGTGACGTGGCGGCCCTTGTGATCGCCGTGCCGGACCTCGCCTGTCGCGAACAGGTCCTCGCCGAGGAGCGCGTTCGCCAGCGTCGACTTGCCCGCGCCGGACTGCCCGACGAGCGCGACGGTGCCGTCGACCGCCGCGATCAGAACATCGAGGCCGTCCCCGGTCCTGGCGCTGACCGCGAGCACCGTGGCGCCGGGCGCGATCGCCGCGACATCCGCGAGGGCGCGGGAGACATCCAGGGCCGCATCGGCTTTCGTCAACGCGACCACGGGCGTCGCCCCGCTCTCCCAGGCGAGGGCGAGGAAGCGTTCGATGCGGCCGAGGTCGACATCGGTGTCGAGCGCGGCCGCGATGACCACGGTGTCCACGTTGGCGGCGAGCACCTGACTCTCGGAGCGGATCGACGCCGAGGCGCGCACGATCGCGCTGTGTCGGGGCAGGACGTCCTCGACGACCGAGCCGCCGACAGTGACCCAGTCGCCGGTGCAGACCGACTGGGCGCCGGTGCGCGCACGGATTTGCCCGGATGCGGTGACGACGTCGCATTCGCCGCGGTCGACGCGGACGACGCGACCCGGTTCGTAGAGGTCGAGGTCGAGGGTGCTGAAGGCGTGGGAGACCGCCTCGTTCCAGCCGAAGCGGACGAGGTGATGGGGAGTGAACATGGGTGATCCTTCGACGAGGGCGCCGACCGGGTCACGTCACGTGGGGCCTCGGTCAGGCGGGAGGGCAGGGGAGCGAGACGGCGCACGCGGCGCCGAACGGCCATGCGGCCATGCGGTTCCCCTCCCTGAAGTCGACTGTCGGATCGGACCCACCGATGTTGCAGGAGGAGGAG
Source organism: Rhodococcus sp. OK611 (assembly GCF_003050885.1). Classification (NCBI taxonomy): domain Bacteria; kingdom Bacillati; phylum Actinomycetota; class Actinomycetes; order Mycobacteriales; family Nocardiaceae; genus Rhodococcus; species Rhodococcus sp. OK611. Next base: position 251,822 of record NZ_QAOZ01000008.1, on the reverse strand, counting down.
GTCGTGCCGCAACCGAATTTCCGGCCACTCGAAGCCTCGCCGGCCAACCCTTGCTGCTTTCCTAGGTCTAGGGCACTATGTCCAATGCTGTACACCATGTCTATTAATGGTCTTGGAGTCGTCGGGAGAGGCCTGAGCGACGGAATCAGTGGATGTTCGCCGGCGGAAAGAGAGATTGATCGTGAAGCAGCAGGGTGGGTCCTGGAACAGGCGGGCGTTCCTCGCCCGGACGGGTGGGGTGGCAGCAGCCGCGGCAGCGGCGCTGGTCACGGCCCCGGCGAGCGCGCAAGCGGGCGTGCCCGGCGGTGGTGCGGCCGGTGTGGAGGGGTTCGAGGCGGGCAGTGTCCGGCACATCCTGCCGTCGGCGACCCATGAGCGGTTCGTGGTGAAGGTGTCGTTCCGCGGTCCGCAGCAGGCCGAGCCGGTGTTGTTGGTCGACGACCTCCGTGTCCCCGGGCGGATGACCGACACCATGGGCGAGTGCTTCGAATTCGATGCTCGCGGCTTGTCCGCCGACCACGAGTACACGCTGCGGATCGTGGACTCCGCCGGCGCCGCGGTGACCTCGACGTGGCCCTTGCGGACCTTTCCCGCGCCGGACAGTCGGGCGTCGAGCTTCCGTCTGGCGTGCATCACCTGCGCGGGTGGTCCGGAGGAGTTCCTCGGCCCGAACGCGGGTGGGTTCCCGCCGCTCGTCCCGCAGTTCCAGCCTCTTCGGGTCAAGCGTCGCCTGCTTGATCGCATGCGGTCCTTTGCTCCGGACGCCATGCACGCCAACGGTGACCACATCTACTGGGACACCCGCTCCATCCCGAGCAGCATCGCCCAGGGGCGTTCGCCACAGGCCGCGGTGATCGGCGGCGGGTACTTCGACCGCAATCAGCCGGTCAAGGGCACCGCGAACGAGCAGATCCTCAAGCGGGATTTCGGTCCGCAGATCGCCGACCTGTACGGGGTCGAGTGGCGCTCCACCCCCGTCTATTTCGTGCGCGACGACCACGACTACCTCGACAACGACGAGGCGACCGATGCAGCGCGGACCTTCCCGCCCGATCGGTTCGCCTTCGACACCGCCCGCGCGACGCAGGACTTCTACTACCCGGAACTCTTTGCGGGATACGACATGCCGTCCGAATACGCGAACGCCGACGGCCGGTCACCGGACTTCGGAGTGCTGCGCTACGGCGATCTGTTCGAGGGCTGGATCTACAATGCCAAGGGTCTGATGAACAACACTCGCGACCCGGCGCAGCCCGACTACAACAACAATCCGGGCCGCGACGGCCACCCCGAGGCCCGCCTGGTACCGAAGCCGATCGAGCAGTGGCTGATCAAACGCACGCGCAGCACCACGGCGTCCCACATCGCGCACATCCCCAGCTCGCCGATTCTCTGGGGCGCAGGGAAATTCGCCGAGTGGTACCCGGACCTGCTCGGCAAGGACGGCGAACTCTCGGCCGACCTGGACAAGCCGTTCTGGCCCAGCGGCTGGCACGACCAGCACGACCGCCTCGTCGTCGCCACCTCCGAGCGCCGGGACCGAATTCCGTTGTGGGTCAGCGGGGATCTGCACTGCTCGGCGCTGGGCACGATCTCCCGGACCCGTGACCACGATCTGTCCGCAAACCCCGTTGTGAGCCTGTGCGTGGGCACGCCCGGTAGCAGCACCCCGGGCTTTCCCTCGTCGTTCCGGGGAACACCGCCGATACCTTCGACCACCCTCACTGCGCAGGAGATCGTCCAACCGCTCGAGGAGAACGGGTTCACCCTGATCGATTTCACCCCGGAAGCGATCACCATCTCGATGTTCCGCTGGAATCACCGCACCCAGCCAGAGGAGGCGATCGACACTCTCGATCCCTTCCTCGTCCACCGCATCCCGCGGCGATCCCGGTAGAACCCGGGGTGAACCCGGTGGTCAGCAGGGTAGGGACGGCACCGACGCTCTGTACGGTAGTGGGTACTCTGTCCAGCTCCGACCTCAGGCAACCCAGGGAGTATCGCGTGGCAAGCGAAGATCGTCGGGTTCGTAGGAGTCGCGGACTCCTACGGGACGCGCTGGTGTCATTGACCCTGGAACGTGGGTACTCGGCCGTCACGGTCGAGGACATCACCGAGCGAGCAGACCTCGGCAGGGCCACCTTCTACACCCACTTCCCGGACAAGGACGCCCTGCTCGCACAGGTGGTCACCGGCCTGATCGATGATCTGCAGGAGCGCCTTCGCTCGCTGACCCCAGAATCGTCGGTGGGGTTCACCGGAAGGCCGGTACTCGAGATCTTTCGGCACGCAGCCGAGGAACGCGACATCTATCGAATGATCCTGCGGGGCGAGGGGGACGGCCGTGCATTGCGGCGGTTCGTCGACGACTGCAGCGCGGCAGCGGCGGAGATGTTCGGGGCCAGGGCCACGGCACTCGGCGTCACCCCGCGCATGGATCTCACGGTGCTGTCGCGGGCATGGGTAGGGGAAGTGGTCGGCGTGCTGCAGTGGTGGCTCGACCTCGACCCACCACCCCTCACGCCCGAGGAGGTCACCGAGATGCTCCTGAACCTGTCCCTGCGGGGTCGGTACTGGGCGGCCGGGTTCGACGATGGAGACGTGGTCGGCTCCGGCTCGGACCCCGACGCCGTCCAGTAGCGGCGGTCGGCTCGCCTATCCGAGGGGTTGGGCACCCCGCTGATCGAGCAGGGCCGTCATCAGCCCGGTCTCCGAGCCCTGTTCCAGAATCATGCTGCGCGCGGTTTGCTTGACCGGGCCTTCGTCGAGCAGATGGTCTGCGGCCTGGGCCATGGCGATCCCGCCGAGGTGGTGGCGTTGCATCAGTTGCAGGAACAGCGTTTCGGCGTCGCGGCCGCGGGCGGTGGCGAGGGCATCGAGCTCGGCGGTGGTGGCCATGCCGGGCATGAGCGCCGCCGGTTGGTCCGCCGGCGGGTCCGCGGGCGGGACTGTGGCGCGATGCGTATGGGCGCCGCCGGTTTCGTGGTCGGCGCCCATCCAGGCCATCGGCGCGGGGTTGGCGGCGGTGACGCCCGCGAGTCGGAGCCAGCCCATCAGAGTGCCGACCTCGATGCGCTGGGCGTCACCGATCTGCTGGGCGAGGCGCGCGACGCCCGGATCGATCCCGGGGTCCAGCCGCTGGACCATCATCAGCGCCTGCTGGTGATGCCCCGCCATATCCTGGATGAAGCCGATCTCGGTGTCGTTCAACACCGTTGTGGAGACCTGTGGTTCGTCGATGACGAGTGGGCGGAGCGCCGCGCCCAGAGCGAGGAAGAGTAGCGCCGCCGCCCCGAGCGCGGCGACCCGAATGCAGGTTGCCTTCGTCATGATCCGAGCGTGGACTTCTGGTTTGCGGGCGGGTCATAGACGTCGTTGTCGAGTTGCAGGGCCATGAATCCGTTGTCGGAGCAGGTGACCCAGAGCTGGGTGCCGCGCCACTGCGGCGGCGAGAAGCACCAGTCGGTGGTCAGGTCGCCGCCCGCGATCATCCCGGTGCGCGAGGTGAGCGCCTCGTCCATGTTGAACTTGCCCTGCTCCTTGGCCTGCATCGCGGCCGAGATGCTGAGCGCCGGGATTCCCAGGACCGACGCCAGCGCGTGCGGAGAGTTCCAGCGTTCGAGGTTGCGGCCCTTCATCGCGGGCGGGTTGTAGTAGGCGATCTCCCGCACGTCGAAGGGGTCACTGACATCGAACACCCGGATTCCCGAGGAGCTCCAGCCGCAGGCGAGGGCGGTCGGGTTGGTCGGCCGGTCCGCCGCGCAGTAGTGCGACTCATAGCCGAATGCCGAACCGCCGGAAGCGGACCCGATGGCCGAGTCCTGGTTCTCCGGGAGGTTGATCTCGAGCTTGATCGTATTGACGATCCGGGGGTTGGCGTCGTCGGAGACGTCGATCAGCTTCACCCCGCCGGAACCGCCCTCGTTTGGGGTGAACAGGTAGGGCGTGCCGTCGTAGGTGACCGGGACGCTGTGCTGCGTCGCCATGCCATCGGTCCAGGTCAGCTGAGCGAGCTGGGGGACCTGGGGATTGGGATCGCGGCGTTGCACCGCGCTGGTGTCGAGAACCGTGATGCCACCGCCGTTGTCCGACAGGTACATCCGGTTGCCGTCGGGGGTCATGCCGAACCCGTGGGCGGACTGGCCGATCAGGCCCTGCCAGATGACGTGTGGGTTGGCCGGGTCGGTGAGGTCGACGGCGCTGACCACACTCGGGGCGATTCCCGAAGACCAGTAGGTGTTGCCGTCGGGGGAGAAGCCGCCTTCGTGGGAGGTGATGGGCAGCGGCATCTGCAGGTTGGTGCCCGGGCCGGGGTTCAGCAGGCGCGGGTGGGCGCAATCGGAGATGTCGTACACCGAGAGCAGGCCGTTGCCGGTGAGCGCGGGGACGCCGGTGCCGACCAGGAGCTTGCGCTTCTCGTTGACCTTCAGGCTCTCCCAGGTGCCCGCGAGCATGGCGGGTTCGGTCAGGTTCGCGGTGGGGACGGGGTGGGCCGGGTCGGACACGTCCAGGACCTGTACGCCGGGAGAGGGGCCGAGCAGGTCGCCGGGGAAGATCGTGCCCAGGTAGGCGCAGTGGTCGTAGGAGGCCGAGACGATGCCTGCCCCACGCCCCGCGAATCCACCGAGTGCGGAGGCGTTGCAGCGGTATCCCTGAGTGCTGCGGCCGTTGTCGCGCTCGGCGGCGGGGACGTCGCCCTGCAGTCCGGTTTCCGGCAGTGAACCCGGGCCGCAGTCCGCGAGCGCTGCCGTGTTGGTGGCGACGGCGTGCTCCTCGAGCACCTTGCCGGGCGCGTCCGACTGGGGTGCGGCGGCGCCGCTGACCATGGGCAGCAACAGTGCCGCGGCAGCGGCGAGAGTGGCAGCTCGGCCGGCACGCACCACATTCCTGGAGTTCACGCTTTGTTTCCCCTCTAACCGGACACCGTTGTCCGGATGGTTCTGTAGTGTGCGTCACACCGGTCGTCGAGTCAAGCTTCGAATCACCGTTCAGTGCACTGCTCGCGGCGGCCGATGTCCGAAATGTTCACCTCCGTAGGGTGGTCGGCGTGAACACATCGCACCGAGTCAATCGAGGCCCCAAGGCCGCGGCGGGAAACCGTGCGGCGCTGGTCGATGCGGCGCGACGGGTGTTCGCCGAGAACGGCGTCGACGCGCCGCTGAGCCTGATCGCGCGCGCCGCCGGGGTCGGCCAGGGCAGCCTCTACCGCCATTTCCCGAACCGGGAGAGCATCATCCTGGCGGTGTTCGAGGACAACATCGCCGAGATCGAGGAACTGGCAGCCCGGCCGGAATCGACGCTCGACGAGGTCCTCGAGTTCATCGTCGAGCAGATCACCGCCTCAACGGCATTCGTCGCGATGCTCATCCCTGCCGGACTGGAGGACCCCCGGCTCGTCGAGGTCAGTGTGCGGTTCACCGACCTGCTGGTCGGGAAGGTCGAGGGTGCTCGCCGGGCCGGCGCCATCGCGCCTGAGGTGGAGGCGGCAGACGTGGTGTTGGCGCTGGCGATGTTCGCGCCCATCCTGCTCCAGAGCGACGAGGACTCCCGCCGTGACACGGCCGACCGGGCGTGGCGGTTGTTGCGGCGCGGGCTGGGGGCCAAACCGATCCGGTAGATCCTCAGCAATCCTGATGATCTTGGGCCGCATGTTCTTTCGGCCGTGCGCGCACGTGGGCCCGCTCGCCCTGCGGCCCGAACAGGTGGAGGATCTCGACCGCCTGATAGCCAGCCGGGCCGAACCAGTGCGGCTCGCTGGTGTCGAACTCGGCGACCTCCCCGGGACGCAACAGCACCTCGCGCTCGCCGAGGATCAGGCGCAGGTCACCCGCGAGGACATACAGCCACTCGTACCCGGCATGGGTGACCAGCTTTGGTGTGCACGGCCCGATCACCTGCTTGAAGACCTGAACCCGGCCCGGGTAGTTGGTCAGCGAGATGACGACGCTGCCGTTGCGGCGTCGCCGCGGTGTGAGGTGGACGCGCGGATCGCCGGTGGCCGGAGCCCCGACGAGCTGGTCGAGCGCCACCCGATGCACCCGGCCAAGGGGAACAAGAAGATCCAGGGTCGGGCGTCGCTTGCCCGACTCGAGCCGTGACAGCGCACTGACGGAGATGCCGGTCGCGGCGGAGAGCGTCTCGAGGGTCATGCCGCGATCGCGGCGGAGCGAGCGCAGTCGCGGTCCGACGTCGGCGAGCATCTGCTCCAGCTCGGTGTCCATGCCGCCCATCTTTGCAGTCCTCGCAAATTTCCTACCGGGTTCGAGGGATCGACTGCGACGATCCCCCCGACGAATGGGGATCGGCGCAGCGGGGGATCCGCGCGCGGTCCGGACGAACCGACCGGAGGAACTGATCGTGCGACCTCAGCCTGGAATCAGCACCACGAACCTGCCACCGCATCCGCGGCAGGACCCCTCGACGGGACCGGTCGACCCCGGGGGCAGCAGCGGCAGGAGGGGCTGGGTGGTGCTCGCCATCTGTTGCCTGAGCCTGTTCGTGGTCGGGCTGGACACGACGATGGTCAACGTGGCCCTGCCTGCGATCGGACAGGACCTGAACGTCGGCACATCCGGCCTCGAGTGGACGGTCAACGCCTACACACTGGTCCTGGCGAGCCTGCTGATCTCCTCCGGGGCGGTGGCCGATCGGGTAGGGCGACGACGGGTCTTCCAGCTCGGGCTGCTCGTATTCGGCGTCGCGTCCGCCGCGTGTGCCTTGGCGCCGTCCATCGGTCTCCTGATCGGGGCACGGGTCGTGCAGGGCGTCGGCGGGTCGATGCTCAGCCCGGTCGCGTTGGCGATCGTGGTCAATGTGATCACCGATCCCAGGGAGCGGGCCAGGGCGATCGGTGTGTGGGCGGCGGTCTTCGGCGTCAGCATGGCCGCGGGTCCCGTGACCGGTGGCGCGCTGGTCGAGAGCCTCGGCTGGCGATCGGTGTTCTGGATCAACGTGCCGGTGGTCGTGGCCGTCCTGCTGTTGACCGCGTTCTTCGTCCCGGAGTCGAGGGGCCAGCGGCCAAGAAGGCTCGACGTGCCCGGTCAGCTGCTGCTCATCGTCATGGTCGGCGGCACGGTGGCGATGCTCATCGAGGGCCCGCGAATCGGATGGGTCTCCCCCGTCGCGCTGATCGGATACGCGGTGGTCGCCGCCGCCACCGCAGGTTTCGTGTGGACCGAGTCCCGGCGGCGCGAACCCCTCATGGATCTCGGACTGTTCCGGCGAAAGCCGTTCACCGCAGCCGTTGTCGGCGCCGTCGTGGTGTTCGTGGCGTTGAACGCGACCTTGCTGCTCGGCACGCTCTACCTGCAGGATGCGCGGGGGATGAGCGCCTTCGCCGCGGGCGCCGTCACTCTGCCGATGGCCCTTGGCGCCACGGCCTGCGCGCCGCTGTCCGGGATCCTCGTCGGACGCGTAGGCGCTCGGCGCCCGCTGCTGATCGCCGGTACCTTCACCACCCTCGGTGGCCTCTGCCTGGTGTCCCTGGACCAAGACACCAGCATCCTGGTGTTGCTGTTGGCCTATCTGCTGCTCGGCATCGGGTTCGGATTCTCGAACGCCCCCATCACCAACACCGCGGTCAACGGCCTGCCCGCCGACCGTTCGGGGGTTGCGGGTGGGCTCACCTCGACTGCACGCCAATTCGGCGCCGCCCTCGGCGTTGCCCTCGCGGGCGGCGTCATCGCCACCGCCGCCCCCGCGGATCTCGCTCATGCCTCCCGGCCCGGCTGGATCCTCGTGGCCTGCTGCGGACTGCTGGTGCTCCTCGTCGCCCGGGTGTCGCCGACGGCAGGGAAGTCGAGCTGACCGACCCTGCGCCGGCCCGAACTCGGATCGCCGCGAAAAAAAGTTCGTGGCGGTGTCGATCCACGTCCTTCCCCGTTCGACCTATGGATGAGAGGGTCCGAGAGGGACCCGGACCACCGAGGGAGACAACGATGAAGTACATGCTGATCATGCGAGCCACCGACGAGGCCTTCGCGGGAATGATGAACACCGACTTCAACGAGATGCTCGAGACCGTCGGCAAGTACAACGACGAGATGATCAGGGCCGGGGTGCTGCTCGCCGCGGAGGGGCTCGACGATGCCGCCGAGGGTGTGGTCGTCGACCACTCCTCGGAGCAGCCCGTGGTCAGCGATGGTCCGTACGGCGAGACCAAGGAGCTGTTCGGCGGCTTCTACCTCCTCAACGTGGCGTCGAAGGAGGAGGCCATCGAGTGGGCGAAGCGGTCGCCGATCACCGGCCCCGGCTTCAAGACCGAGATCCGCAGGGTCCCTACGATCGACGAGTTCCCGCAGGACAACGAGTGGATCAAGAAGGAGCGGGCGTGGCGCGAGGCCACCGGCCAGCTCTGAGCGGATCGGCGGGCGAGGGTGGATCACACCGGGCGTGAGGCCGTCGCCGCCGTCTGGCGGATCGAGTCCGCGCGGATCGTCGGCGCGCTCGCGCGGTACACCGGCGACTTCGCGCTGGCCGAGGATCTCGCCCAGGAGGCGCTGGCCGAGGCGCTCGTGACCTGGCCGCGCGACGGCGAACCCCGCAACCCCGCAGGGTGGCTGCTCACCGTCGGCCGTCGCCGCGCGATCGACGCATTCCGCAGGCGCTCCGCCCTCGACGTCAGGTACGCCGCCCTTGCCAAGGACCTGGGCGAGGGCGGCGCCGTCTCGGGGAGCGCACCGGTCGACCCGACCCGGGACGCCGAGGACGTGCTGTGGGATCCGGACCAGATCGACGACGACGTGCTCGCGCTGATGTTCATCTCCTGCCACCCCGTGCTGTCGCGGGAGGCGAGGGTGGCGCTCACCCTGCGGGTGGTCGGCGGCCTGACCAGCGACGAGATCGCCAGCGCGTTCCTCGTCCCCACCGCGACCGTTCAGGCCCGGATCACCAGGGCGAAGAAGACCCTCGGGGCGGCTCGGGTGCCGTTCGAGGTGCCGTCGGCGCAGGAGCGCGCCGAGCGGCTCGGCTCGGTGCTCAGCGTGGTCTACCTGATCTTCACCGAGGGGTCCTCGGCCACCTTCGGTGGCGACCTGATCCGTTTCGACCTCGCGAGCGAGGCGCAGCGGCTCGCGCGGGTGTTGGCCAGGCTGGTGCCGAACGAGCCGGAGGCCCAGGGCCTGCTGGCGCTGCTCGAGCTGACCGCGGCACGCTTTCCCGCCCGCACCGGGTCAGACGGCGAGCCGGTGCTGCTCGAAGACCAGGACCGCCGCCGCTGGGACCGCGCCGCGATCCGTCGGGGACGCGCCGCCCTGGCGAGGGCGGAGCGGGTCGGCAGGGGACTGGGCGCCTACGGTCTGCAGGCGGCGATCGCCGAATGTCATTCCGTCGCAGCATCGGTCGACGCGACGGACTGGGAGCGCATCGTGCTCATCTACGAGGCGCTGGGCAGGCTCTCTCCGTCGCCGGTGGTCGAGCTCAACCGCGCGGTGGCTGTCTCGATGGCCCAGGGCCCCGCCGCGGCGCTGCCGATCGTTGACGAGTTGGCAGCGGCCGGGGCGCTGTCGACCTCGCACCTGCTGCCGACCGTTCGAGGCGAGCTGCTCACCAGACTGGGACGCGCCGAGGAGGCACGCACCGAGCTCCAGCTCGCAGTTCGGTTGTGCGGCAATGCGCGCGAGCGGGCGGTGCTCGAACGCAAGCTCGCCGGCCTCGGCTGACGGCTCGGCCTCCACGTGTCCGGGTTGGCCGGATTGTCGTGATTTACTCGTAAGAGCGAGAGCTACAGCCTCCCGGAGCGAGCGCACCCGTCACCGAGTGACCGATCGCGACCCGCGGTGACGACAATTTAGAACCGCACAATGGTTCTGTGAAACCGGCTAGCGGTCTACTGTGAGGTGATGGCCGAAGCGGGACTGGCGGCGGACAAAGTGGACGGCGGGGTGCGCAGCATCGCCCGGGCGGTCGACGTGCTCCGGTTGTTCGACCTCGATCATCCGCGCCGCACGCTGCGCGAGATCGTGGCGCTGACCGGCCTGCCGAAGACCACCGCGGTGCGGGTCTTGGCCACCCTGGACGGACTCGGTCTGATCGTCGATCTAGGCGACTCCAGCTGCAGCCTGGGCGCGGGTTTCCTGCGCTGGGTCGATCTCGCGGGGTCGCTGTGGGAAGTCGGTGCGGACGCGCGGCGCGTCATGACCCGTCTCGTCGACATGTGCGGTGAAACGGTCAACGTATACATCCGCCGGGACCTCAGCCGGGTCTCGATCGCGCAGGTCGAGGGAACCGCAACCGTGCGCAGCGTGGTGAAGACCGGCGTCCCGTACCCCCTCGAGTCAGGGGCTGCCGCGAAGGTCCTCCTCGGCGGAGCGTCCGAGTCGGTCCTGCGTCACCTCGTCGGGCGCCCGGACCGCGATCTCGACTCGCTTCGCCGCGAAGTGCTCGGCATCAGACAGGCCGGATACGCGGTGACCCACGGCGAGCGTGAACTGGGCGCCTCGGCCGTCGCGGCGCCCATCCTGTCTGCCGACGGACGCGTGCTGGCGGCGCTGTCCATCGGTGGTCCCACCTCCCGATTCACCGCCGATCGGGTGGGGCGCTATGTCGACGCGGTCACCGAGTCCGCGGCGGAGATCAGCAGCATCGGTCTGGGAAGTGTGGAGGCGTTCCTGTGAACGAAGAGCACGAACACGACATCGACGGCGGGGGCTCGGACGCGAGCGTCGGACTGCTCGCGGGCATCCGCGTCCTGGACATGACGAACGTCCTCGCAGGCCCGTTCGCCGGTTATCAACTCGCGCTCATGGGCGCCGACGTCATCAAGATCGAGACACCAGGGACCGGTGATCTCGCCCGCCAGCTCGGCGACAGCGCCGAGCTGAGCAGCGAGCGTCTCGGGACCTCCTTCCTGGCGCAGAACTCCGGAAAGCGTTCTGTCACGGTCAACCTCAAGACCGCAGGCGGCAAGGAGGTGTTCGAGAGGCTGGTGACGCGAGCGGACGTCCTGATCGAGAACTTCCGACCCGGTGTGCTCGAACGACTCGGATTCGGTTGGGGCCGGTTACGTTCCATCAATCCCCGTCTTGTGTACTGCGCCGTCTCCGGATTCGGCGCCGACGGACCCATGCGGACCAGGCCCGCCTACGACCAGGTCGTCCAGGGGCTGTCCGGGATCATGTCGGTCACCGGCACTCGCGACACCGCGCCACTGCGGGTCGGGTACCCGGTGTGCGACAGCTTCGGTGGGCTCGCCGCGGCCTTCGCCGTGTCCTCGGCGCTGGTGCGTCAACAGCGCACCGGGCAGGGCGCCTACCTCGACACCTCGATGCTCGACGCCGCCCTCACCTCGATGGGATGGGTGGTCTCCGATCACCTCATCGCAGGCCGCGAACCGACTCCGATGGGTAACGAGAACATCACCTCGGCGCCGTCCGGCACCTTCCGCACCGCCGACGGAGCCCTCAACATCGCCGCGAACAAGCAGGAACAGTTCGAGATCCTGTGCCGAATCCTCGACCGTCTCGAGCTTGTCGACGATCCGCGCTTCGCCACCCGCGAGGACCGCAAGCTCAACAGGGACGTGCTGCGCGAGGAGCTCGAGACATCGCTCAAGGCCAAGTCGGCCGCGGAATGGGACGAGATCTTCCTGGGCGCCGGAGTCCCCGCAGCCCCGGTGGTGTCGGTACCCCAGGCCCTGTGTTCGGAGCAGGTCGCCCGTCGCGGCCTGGTTGCGACCGTCGAGTCGCCTGCTGCCTGCGGCGGCACCCTGCAGGTCCTCGGGCTTCCCACACATGTCGACGGACATCCGGTGTCACCCTCCTCTCCGGCGCCGAGGCTGGGCGAGCACACCGACGAGATCCTTGCCGAGATCGGCTACGGTCGGTCCGAGATCGTCCGTCTCCGTGAGGATCACGCGATATGAGCGCCGCGCGCGATGACGCGCTGTCCCGCACCGGCACCCGTGATGTCGTCGACTGGTGGTCCACCGCGATCAGCGACATCGAGCCGGGCGTCATCCGTCTGCGTGGGTACCCCATCGAGCAGCTCATCGACGGGATCGGATTCGTCGAGATGATCTGGCTCATGGTGCGCGGCGACCTACCGACGCGTGCGCAGGCGTCGCTGCTGGAGAAGGCGCTGGTGTCCGCGGTCGACCATGGTCCGCAGGCGCCGTCGATCGCTGCGGCCCGCATGGCCGCGACCTGCGGGGTCGGCCTGCACGGCGCCATCTCCACGGGAGTGGGCCTGCTCGGCGACGACCACGGCGGCGCCGGGCAGCAATGCGTGGAGGTCCTCGGTGGTATCCGCCGAGCCACCCTCGAAGGTGCGGGCCTGGGGCAGGCGGTGCGGCGTTCCCTCGACGAGTTCGCGTCCGACCGCCGCTACGTGCCCGGTTTCGGGCACCGCTTCCACCCACGAGACCCCAGGCGTGACCCCCTGCTCGCCGCGGTGCGGCGTCATGTCGAGCTCGGCACGGTCTCCGGGGAGCATCTCGTCGTCGCCGAGGAGATCGAACGGCAACTCGCGCAACGTCATGACCGCCCGGTGCCGATGAACATCGACGGCGCCACCGCGGTCATCTACGCGGAGCTCGGGTTCGCGCCGGAGCTGGCCCGCGGCCTGTTCATCCTGTCCCGATCGGTCGGGATCCTCGCGCACTCCTGGGAAGAGCGCGAGGGCGGTCGCCGCATCAAGGGGCCGCTGCCGCCGCCGCTGCTCGCCGCCTATGTCGGGCCTGGTGAACGGGCGGTGCCCCTCGGCGAGAATGCCGAGCACCCCGCTGGCTAGCCTGGGTGGGTGGCCGGAAACTCAAGCTTTCGAATCACTCGCCTGAGAACGTTGATCGAGCATCCACGAACCGGCGCCGGCGAACGAGCCGCGGCGCAGCGGATGCTCGACCGGATCCTGACGAAGTTCGTCAAGGACGGCGCCGGCGACCGCACGCACGGTGCGCGGCACGATCGAGTCGGCCGGCATGCGGGTCTCTCGCACATCGCGGACGCGATCCGCGACGACATCGCCTTTGCGCGAGTGGTCTTCGCGACAGCTACTGCGCCGGGGCAGCTGGCCGTGCACGATCCGATCCGCGATGCCCCTCCCGGGATCTCCTACCTCGTCGAGACGCCGCACGATGCCGGCGTCGTCATCACGATCGACGACGTCCCCCGGGAGTGGGGGTGGGTGTCCGAGGACGGCATCGAGACCGTCAGCCCGGCGTTGCGGGCGCTCGCCGACGAGTTGGCCGAGATCATGAAGGGCTACAACCGCGGTGGTGCGGACGCCGAGCAGCGGTTCTTCGCAAGTGTTCGCGTCGACGGCGAGACGCTGGTGTGGGGGTCACCGGGCTGCTGACGTTGCCACGGCGTGGGGGGACCGACTGATTCCGACGGCGCGCCTAGGCGGGTGTCTGGCCGGAGCCCCAGCCCTGTCGGTGTAGCCGCTCGACACCGTCGAGCAGGAGGTCGATGGTGAACTCGAACTCGAACTGGTCGTCGCAGCCCGTGCCCACCACCGAATGCTCGTCGTGCGGGTGGCTGGCGGCGACCGCCGCGATATGGGGGTAGGCCTCGGCCAGCTGCGCGGCGGCGGCCGCGGGGACTTCTTGATCGGCGGGTTCGTCGAAGAGCTCCTGGGTGAACCCGAAGATGCGGCTCCCCAGTGCGTGCATCACGTGATGGGTGAGGTCGACGGACAGGCCGCCGGCGGTGAAGGTCGCGATGGTGGAGTCCATGTAGGCCAGCACCGCCGGGGTCGGGGCGGTCCTCGATTCCATGACGCGTCGCGCCCACGGGTGCCGGAGCAGCATCGCGCGCGCGGACAGGATGCGGGATCGGATCGCGTTCCGCCACGGCAGGTTTGGGTCCGGGACATCGATCTCGGTCACGACGGTGTCCACCATCGCGTCGAGGAGCTCGTCCTTGTTGGACACGTGCTTGTAGAGCGCCATCGGGACCACTCCCAGCTCCTGCGAGAGCCGGCGCATGTTCACCGCCTCGATCCCGTCCGAGTCGGCCAGGGCAATGGCGGTGGCCAGCACGCGATCTCGGTTCAGGGGCGTGCGGCGGGTCTCCGCCTTGCTGCGGGCCATCGGCTCCGTCCTCTCCTGCGTGCCACCCGCCATCGGTTGACAGGTGTACTTCGTACACCTTAGCGTTCTGGCCGATGGTGTACTACGTACACCTCTGGACTCAAGGGAGTGGCGCAATGACCTCAGCAAGAAGGACCGCAATGGCCGCCGGTGTGTTGTTCCTGGTCACCGAGGTCTCGGCGATCGCGGGGCTAGCCCTCTATCAGCCGGCGCTCTCGGATCCCGGCTATGTCGGCGGCGCCGGTGCCGACGGCCGGGTGCTGCTGGGCGCCCTCTGTGAACTCATCCTGATCGCAGCCATCATCGGCACGGCCGTCACGCTGTATCCGGTCATCCGCAGGCAGGGCGAGGGAATGGCCCTCGGTCACGTCGCCGGCCGGATCCTCGAGGCCGCGATCATCACAATCGGCATCGTCAGTGTGCTGGCGCTGGTGACCCTGCGGCGGGACGGCGCGGCCGCGGGCGCGGGCGAGGGCGCGCTCGTCGCGGTTGGGCAGGCGCTGGTCGCAATCCATGACTGGACGTTCCTGCTCGGCCCGAGCGTGGTGCTGGGCATGAACACCCTGTTGCTGGCCTACCTGGTGTACCGGTCCGAGCTCGCGCCCCGGCCCATCGCCGTGCTCGGGCTCGTCGGTGGCCCGCTCGTCACCGCCTCCGCGATTGCCGTGCTGTTCGGGCTCTACGGCCCTGCGGCCCATGCGATCTCCGCGCTGCCGGTGTTCGCGTGGGAGGTCAGCTTTGCCGTCTATCTGATCACCAAGGGCTTCAAGTCTGTTCCCGTCCGCGACCGCGCCGTTGGCTCGGGCGGCATGCGTCTCGAGCCGTTGGCAGTGTGAGTTCCGTGCCGTTGGCGATGGACCGATGGTCCGGCGGCCGGCTGCAAATAGTTAACTATTGGCATTGCCAATCATTGGCTGGCATGTGTACCGTCGCTTTCGGCATACCAAACGTCGGGCATGAGGCGACTGCTCAGTCGGGCAGGTAGGACTGACGCGGTCGCGGCCCTCGAGTGAAGGAGTCGGGCGCATGATTCAAGAGCTGTCCTACATCGGCATCGGTTCGCCCCGGTCCGAGGAATGGCGGACCTACGGGACGGAGCTCCTCGGAGGGATGCTTGCTCCGGACGGGGCAGACGGCGCCGTTCGTCTCGCAGTTGACGACATCAACTACCGGATTGCGATCCACCCTGGCGAGGAGGATGAGTTCCGTTACGCAGGATGGGGAATGGCGAATGAGACAGATCTGCACGCATTCGTAAACCACCTCGAATCGCATGGGGTGGTGGTCCATACCGGTGATCCCGAACTCTTGGCAGAGCGAGAGGTTGCCGAGCTGGCATGGTTCGAAGACCCCTGGGGGATTCGGCATGAGCTGACGTGGGGAAAGGTGGCAACGCCCCTGTCGTTCTCGACTGGCCGGACGATGCGCGGGGGATTCGTCACGGGCGATCAGGGGCTCGGGCATGTTGTGTTTCAGGTTCCGGACATCGAGAAGGCCAATGAGTTTTATGTCGATGTTCTCGGTTTCCGGCTTTCGGATCGGATCACGACCAAGTATTTCAGCGTGCGCTTCTATCACATCAACGGTCGCCATCACTCGCTCGCGTTGTCGGAGTTCCCTGGTCACGTTGGGTTCAATCATCTGATGCTCGAAGTCGAGCATATGGATGACCTTGGCCGTCTGATCGACCTACTCGACACTTACGACACCGACGTGATGCAGTCCCTTGGCAGGCACACCAACGACCTCATGACCTCTGTCTACATCGGGAGCCCATCGGGATTGCAGATCGAGTATGGATTTGGGGGGTTGACGGTCGACGACTTGAGTTGGGTTGCTAGGACTTACGGCAGGCCCAGCTATTGGGGGCACAAGCTCTCTGATGTCGCGAAGTCTCGCCTGCCGGGAATCGTCAAGCCCATCCCTGCTGGTGTCTAGCGGCAATGACGTTCGGCATGCCCGATGTCCACGCCGAGCGTCCAACGTCGCCAAACTCTGCGGTGCACGGAGCTATCGTGCGGCGCTGACCTCGGCGGCCGCGTCATAGATTCGAGCGGAGAGCTTGTCGAGGAACGTTCGATCCCGGGCGGTCAGGGAAGCGAATATGGTTGCTTCCACCTCGTCCAGTGCGTTGTCCGCCTCAATCAGCTTGGTGCGGCCGGCTTTGGTGATTGTCACGATCTGGCGGCGCCGGTCAGCGGGATCGCGCTCCCGAACGATGAACTGGCTCTGTTGCAGGCCGTCGAGATAGGACACGATGTCGCCCGGGTCGATTACGACGCGAAGTGCGAGTTCCTTTTGGTGTGAAGGGCCGAGTTCGTGCAGCGTGCTGAGGATAGCGTGCTGGTTCGGCAGCAACCCAGTGCCTGCCAATGTGTCGGCATAGCATTGGCGAACCCGTAAAGCCGCTCTAACCAGCACGTACCCTGGCCGACTCGAAAGCTGGGGTGTGCTGGAGTGGTCAGACGAACTCATGCAGGCATTATAGGGATGTCAAGTATTGGCGTAGCCAATAATTGGTTGACCTGTTGATGGGCGGGGTGGCATGGGGGCGGTAGGCGATGGAGCGTGCGTCGGCCGCCGGCCGTCGAGTGTTGCAGGCCAGGTTCCGGCAGTCGATGAGCCAACCTGAAGCACCCCATGCGGTTACGCGGGAACGAGCTGATATTCCGTTGCTTCCCGTGACGGTGCACTACTCGGTGGATGTGGTGTCACGGGCGCCTGTGTAGATGGAGAGCCGTAGCCCGTCGTCGGGTAGGTGCAGCGTCTCGAAGTCGAAGGTGACTGATCCGAGATCTGGATGGTCGAATGACTTGGTTGTGTGCCGTCGTGGGCCGACGGCATGGTCCCTCCAGAGCCGATGGAATGTCGGGTCGGCTGACTCGAGATCTTTCACCAGTTCGCGCAAGTGGGGGTCGGACGGGCAGTGAGCGTTCATGGTCCGTAATTGCGCGACGCTGGAGCGTGCGGTGGATTCCCAATCGCGGAACAGCGTGCGGGCTGCCGGGTGAGTGAAATGTAGCGGACGGTGTTGCGTCGGTTCGGTTGCCACAGGACGATTCCGTGGAACAGAGACAGGCCTTCGGGGTTCGCGGCGATCATGTCGCTGACCCGGTTGAGGACGTATGCCGGCGAAGGCCGCAACGCTGTCAGGATCGCATCGATGGCGGGACGCACTGAGGGGGCGGGCGCCGGGGGTGTGGTTGCTCGTGGTTCGGCGGCGTGCGCTGCCAAGCGGTGCAGGTGGCATTTGTCGTCGGTGCTCAGCCGTAGTGCCCGGGCGAGACTCTCCAGCACGGCGTGCCCGGGTCGACGTTCCCGGCCCTGCTCGAGGCGCGTGTAGTAATCGAAACTGACGCCCGCGATCGTTGCCAACTCCTCACGTCGCAGCCCAGGAGTGCGGCGCAGGCCTGGCCCCACAGACAGTCCGACGTCGGCCGGCAGAACGAGTGATCGCCGCGATCGGAGGAAGGCGCCGAGAGGCCCAGATGTGCTCACGCACCGAATTCTGCCAAGTCCAGCGACAGATGAAGGTCGCTGTCCCTGGCCGTGTCACTGCTAGGAAGGCCACGGTCTTCAACATCATCGCGTGAGGTTCAAGACTCGGGTGCGTAGGAACGCCATCGATGAACTTGGAGGTTTTGTTGACGACCACGAATAGCGCACCGCGCCGATGGAAGGTGTGGCTGCTGACGGTGTGTGGCATCTACCCGATTCTGGCCGTGCTCGGGACTGTCCTGACGCCCCTCATGGATGGTGCGCCGATGCCGGTGCGGTTGGCCGTGAGCGTGTCGTTTGCGGTCGCTTCCATGGTGTGGGTCATCAACCCGTTCACCGCCCGATATCTGAGTGGGTGGCTGTGCCGTTGACGCCACGCGGTGCCTTGAACCGGTATCCGGAAATGGCGGAATGCGAGCGCAGGGCTGCCCGCCGCACGCTGTCTCTGTTCTCATGCGTGATTGATCGGTCTATGATTCAGTAATGTGAATCATTTACTGCTGCGATCGGAGTTGCGATGGACCTGTTGATGGCCGGGGTGACCGGCGGCACGGGGAAGCTGGCGTTGGACCGGGCGCTGGACGCCGGGCATCAAGTGGTGGCGGTCGCCCGTAGGCCGGAGGCGGTGGCGGCCCGGCCGGGGCTGCGGGTGATCGGGGGCGACGTGCTGCAGGGCGGGCGGTGGCAATCGGAGGTCGGCGACTGCCGGGCCGTCCTGTCCTGCCTGGGCAGCACGGATCGCAGGCATCCGACCACCGTCTACTCGCAGGGAACCGCGAACCTGTTGGCGGCGCTGGACGGCGGGCCGGAGCGGCGGCTCGTCTGTCTGTCCTCGGCGGGCCTGGAGATCGCACCCGACACCCCGTGGGCCCAGCGGATGGTGACCCGGCTGGTGATCCAGCCGCGGTTCCGGCACGGCTACGCCGACATGGCCCGGATGGAGGAGTTCGTCTCGGCGCAGGACGTGCGGTGGACCATCGTCCGGCCGCCGATGCTGACCGACGCAGCCTCGACGGGTGAGGCCCGCGCGGCGGTGAATCGGCACCTGGACAAGCCGCGGTCGATCAGCCGCGCCGCCCTGGCCGACTATGCGGTGCGGATCCTGGAAGACCCCACGACCTGGAAGGGCACGGTCGAGGTCTCGGCCTGACCGAAACGTCGGCCCTGCGCCGCGCGACGCTTTCCGTTGCGCGGCGCAGGCGGGTGGGGCCGGCGCGGGCCGCTCAGGACTGGGCGCGATAGCCGGGGTGCACGTCCGGCTCGATGCCGTGACTGGTGGCCACCTTCGCCAGCAACTCGCCGAGGGTGCGTCGCTCCTCGGCCGACAGCGCCGCGACCAGGTCAGCCTCGTGTGCCTCGCCGATCTCGCGCATCTGCGCCATCACCGCGCGGCCGCCCACCGACAGGTGCAGTTCGTAGTTGCGACGATCCCGGGCGCTGCGTTGACGCTCCACCAGCCCCTTGGCCTGCAGTCCGTCCACCAGCGCCACCACCCGACTCGGCACCACGCCGAGCTTGGTCGCCAGCGCCTGTTGGCTCATTCCCGGATCGGTCGCGATCAGCCGCAGCAGGCCGACGTCGCTGGGCTGCAACTCCAGTGCGGACAGTCGCTCCGCGAATCGGGCGGTGGCGTACATGCCGAGCTGGGACAACAGGAAGCTCACCCGCTGCGCGGGCGGTCGGAACGGCTGCGCCGCGGGGTCGGTGGCCATGCCCGCACCATACCATTGACACGTAATCATTCTGTGCTATGAATGATTGCATGACTGGAATTAATGAGCTCAACCAAGCCGACCTCACCGGTCGGGTGGCGTTGGTGACCGGCGCGTCCGGATCGATCGGGGCCGCGGTCGGTCGCGCCCTCGCCGACCGCGGCGCGGCGGTGGCCGTGCACGGTCGTACCGAGGATCGGCTGACCGCACTGGTCCAGCAGATCCGCGGGTCCGGCGGCACGGCCACCGCTCACCTCGGCGACGTGCGCGACCCCGACCACCTGGCGGAGCTGACCGAACGGGTGTCCGCGGACCTCGGGCCGATCGACATCGCGGTCCCGCTGGCGGGCGGCGCGGGCGCGCCGGAACCGTCGGCGGAGATGGGCGCGCAGCGCTGGCGGGAGATCGTCGATCTCGACCTGACCTCGACGTTCCTCACCCTGCGGGCCGTGCTGCCAGGGATGGTCGAGCGCGGCGACGGGCGGATCGTCACGGTCGCCTCCAGCGCCGGACGCCGGGCCTCGCAGGCCAACGCCGCCTACGCCGCGGCCAAGGCGGGCGTGGTCATGCTGACCGAGCACCTGGCAAAGGAGCACGCAGGCAACGGCATTCGGGTCAACTGCGTGGCGCCGTCCATCGTGGAGACCGCCACGCTGCGGCACCGAATGCCCGCCGCCCAGCTGGCCGCCGTGGCCGGACACGTGCCGCTGCGCCGCATCGGTCAACCCGCCGACATCGCCGAGACCGTCGCGTTTCTCGTCTCGGACGCGGCGGGCTGGATCACCGGGAACACCATCGACATCACCGGAGGGATGACGCTGTGAACGAGAACGCGAGTGATACGAGGAGCGCCGTCGGCCCGCGACCGAGCGGACCGTCGGGCGGCGTGCAGACGCTCGACCGGGCGCCGGGACCGGTGGCCGGGAGGCGGCAGCAGGACGGACCGCCGCTACCACCGGTGGCGATCGCCGCCGTCGCCCTGTTCATGGCCTCGCTGGTGCTACCGATCGTCCTGGGCGGCGGGGCCGTCTACCCGTCACCGTTCGCCCCGGCGGAGGAGATCGTCGCCTACTTCCGGGACCACTCGGACCAGGTGCTGGTCGCCAGCCTGCTGCAGTTCGCCGCCTCGCTGCCGCTGGCCGTCTTCGCCGCGGTCGTGTCGGTTCGGCTGGGCCGGCTCGGCGTGCAGGCACCCGGTCCCCGGATCGGTTTCGGGGGTGGCGTCCTGGCCGCGGCTGCGCTGGCGATGTCGGCCGGCTTCAGCTGGGCATTGACCCGGCCTGAGATCCTGGCGCACGACGAACTGATCCGGCTGCTGCACGATCTTGCCTTCGTCACCGGCGGGGCCGGGTTCGTGGTGCCGCTTGGCCTGCTCGTGGCCGGCATCGCCGTGCCCGGGCTGCTGGCCCGGTTGCTGCCCCGCTGGCACGCCTGGGCGGGCCTGGTGATCGCGGCGGTGGCGATGGTCGCGACGCTGTCCGTGGCGTTGCCGGGCCTGTCGATCCTGCTGCCGATAGCCCGGTTCCCGGCCTTCGTCTGGATCGTGTCGGCGGCCTTCCTGCTACCGCGCCGGCGGGCCAGGCGCGGCGAAACCACTGCGAATCAAGGGAGTTCACGATGAGCAATCCGATGTTGCCCAAGCTGGTGCGATTTCAGCGGCCGGACCGGGCGCTGCCATGGGCGCGGCCGGACCGGGCCACCGAGGCTGCGGTGTTCGGCACCGACCTCGCGGGATACGAGGCCGCACTGGCCGACCTGGATCGGCAGCGGGACGAGGCCGCGGACCGGCTGGCCGCGGACGCGGGGGTGGCGGATCGGTTGCGCCGCCTGCCGTTCACCGCGGGGGAGCGCATCGTGGCGATCGGCGAGAGCACCACCGCCGACCGGTTGTCCTGGTTCGAGGTGCTGCGCACGCTGATCGACCGGCACCGGCCGGACCTCGGATTGGAGCTGATCAACCTCGCGGTGTCGGGGGCGTCCACCACGGGGACGCTGGCCGGACTGGCCGGGATCCGCAGGCAGCCGGCCGATCGGGTGTTCATCCTGTTGGGCGGCAACGACATCCAGCGGTGTGGTGTCGACGGGCCGCGGCTGGTCAGCGAGGCTGAGACCGAGCGGAACCTGAGGCTGCTCCGTGAGCGAGCGTCCGGCGATGCGGCGCACTGGATCTGGCTGACCCCGCCGCCGGTGGACGAGGCGGCCGTCGCCGCGTTCCCGTTCTTCGGCGGCGCCGGACTGCACTGGTCCAACGACGACGTCCGACGCACCGCCGGTGCGGTTCGCCGGATCGCGGGGGACCGGGATCTGGTGATCGACACGAGCCCGGCCGTCACGGGACCCGAATCGTTGCTCGAGGACGGGGTCCATCCGCAGGCCGCGACCCAGGCGGCCGTGGCCGGCCTGGTCTTGGACGCATTGACCCGGTGACGAGGTAGCGGATGGGCCAGGATGGTCCGCATGCGTGAGATCACCCTCGACCTCGACGAGGTCCGGCTGCGGGCCCTGACCTGGGGGCCCGCAACCGGCCGGCTGGCGGTGCTGCTGCACGGCTTCCCGGATACCGCGCACACCTGGCGGCACCTGGGACCCGCACTGGCCGAAGAGGGTTGGCGGGTGGTCGCGCCGTTCACCCGCGGCTACGCCCCCTCGGCGGTGCCGGGGGACGGCAGCGGCCACATCGCGGCCCTGATGGACGACGCCGTCGCCATCCACGCCCGGCTCGGCGGCGGGTCCGACGCTGCGCTGATCGGACACGACTGGGGTGCGGTCACCGCCAATGCGCTGGCCGCCCACGCCGACAACCCCTTTGTCGCCGTGGCGGCGCTGTCGGTCCCGCCGTTCGCGGCACTGCGGACGCCTGCCGCGCTGCGGGTGCTCCCACGGCAGCTGCGCAACAGCTGGTACATCCTGTTCAACCAGCTCCCGCTCCTGCCGGAACGCGTCGCGGAACCGTTGGTCCGTCGGTTGTGGGCCGACTGGTCACCCGGGTACGACGCGAGCGAGGACCTGCCGGCGGTGCTGGCGGCGATCCCCGAGAGGGCACACCGCCGGGCCGTCTTCGCCTACTACCGGAACGCGGCCCGGCCGTTTCCGCGCTTGCCCGCGCGCTACCGGCGGTGGGCCGGGGCCGAGATGCGGCTGCCGGTGATCCCGATGCTGTATCTCCACGGCGAAGACGACGGCTGCCTCGATCCGCGGCTCGCCGCCCTGGTGGGGCCGAACCTCCCGCCGGGTAGCGAGGCCCACCTGATCGCGGGCGCGGGCCACTTCCTCCAGCTCGAGCAGCCGGCGGCGGTCAATGCCCGGATCCTGGAGTTCCTCGCCCGGCGGTGAGTCCCGTCAGCTCGAGACCGCGCGCAGCCCGCCGGGGCGGCGGCCCACCAGGGAATCGAGGGCGGAGGCGGTGGCGGTGTCGGCGGGGAGATGGACGATCAGGCGCAGGGCGTCGTCCGCGGGCAGATCGAGGGTCTCGTAGGCGAGTCGGAGCTCGCCGAGAACGGGATGGCGCAGCCGGGTGATGCCGGTGGCGGTGGGCAGATTGGGCACGGTCGCGACCCGGTCGGTGAATGCCGCGCCCGCGACGACGGCCAGTTCGTCAGCGAGGGCCGCGATGTGCGGGTCGGCGCGGAAGGGTCCCTGTTTGAGGGAGGCGACCAGGTCGTCGGCCACGTGGTCCCAGTCGGGATAGACGGCGGGGGCGTGGGGGTCGGTGAAGACGAACAGGGCAAGGTTGGAACGGGTCTCGTCGGCGAGCAGCCCCGTCGGTGCCATCAGCCGCCGGTAGCCCTCGGTGCAAGCGAGGATCTCGGACAGCCGGTTGACGACCACCGCGGGCGCCGGTTCCAGATGGTCCAGGAGCGCACGCACGCTCGGGCGGATCTCGCGTAGTGGATGGGTGCCGCCCATGCAGCTGAACCCGCCGTCGGCCGTCTTGGTCAAGCGGTACAGGTGGACGCGTTCGCTCGGAGTCAGGTGCAGCGCGTCGGCGAGGGCGGAGAGAACCTGCGGCGAGGGGCGGCGGTCCCGGCCCTGCTCGAGCCGGGTGATGTATTCGACGCTCACCCCGGCCATGGTGGCCAGTTCGGCGCGGCGCAGGCCCGGGGTGCGCCGCCGTGGACCGGCGGGCAGGCCGACCGCGGCGGGAGTCACCGCATTACGGCGGGTGCGCAGGAACAGCCCCAACTCGTTGTCGCTCACCCCTCGAACGGTACAAGCGTTCGCGGCGCGGAGGGTGGCCCTGCCACTACCACCCTTCCCGCGGCCTTCCTGCCGGCCGGGCCGGACACCAGGGTGAGATGTGCGGCGGCCGTGCGGTCGTCGCACATTCCGAGAGGAGAACAGCGTGTCCGACAATCTCAAACTCGCGGTGATCATCGGCAGCGTCCGGGAGGGGCGCTTCGGCCCGGTGGTGGCGTCCTGGTTCGCCGACCAGGCCCGCCTGCACGGCGAGTTCGACGTGGACGTCATCGACCTGGCCGAGGCACACCTGCCGCTGCAGCTGCCCGCGGTCCCGCCGGCCATGGACCCGCACCCGGCCCGCCCCGACGGCATGGCCGAGCTGACCGAGCGGCTGGACGCGGCCGACGCGTTCGTCATCGTCACCCCGGACTACAACCGATCGTTCCCGGCCGCGCTGAAGGCGGCCATCGACTGGCACTTCACCCAGTGGAGCGGCAAGACAGTCGGTTTCGTCGGCTACAGCGGTGCCAGCGGCGGTCTGCTCGCCATCGAGGGATTGCGTCAGGTGTTCAACGAGCTCGACGCGCACACGGTGCGCGAGTACGTTTCCTTCCCCCGCTACTACCTGCTCTTCGACGAGGACGGCGCCCTGCGTGAACCGGACGAGCCCGCGGCCGCCGCCAGGGGCATGCTCGACCGGCTGCAGTGGTGGGCGCGCGCCCTCGCCGCGGCCCGAGCGGTCCCGGCGCTCGCGTGAACTACCGGGCGAAGTCGATCTGCCTGCGGCCGTTGGACAGCGCGGTGACGACGCAGGTGCCGAGCGGTCCGGTGCGGTCGTAGAGGGTGGCGGTGCCGATCGAGACGCCCGCGGAGGTGACCGTGTTCTCGGCGCGGAGGCCGAGTTCGTACCCGACCGGGAGTCTCGACAGGGTGAGGGTCATGTCGGTGTTGATGTAGCCGGCGCCGTGGGATCCCCAGTGGCAGACGTGGTTCGTGGTGTCACCGAGCACCGCGGCACGCTGGAACGGTGAGATCGGTTCGCCGTCGACGAGTGGGGGAAGGCTGTGCCATGAGGTCTTGCGGTCGGCGTTCTGGTTCGCCGCGAAGTCGTGTGTCCACTCCCGGTCGCCGCTCTTGAACAGCGGCGGCGCCCCGTCCGGGGACACGCACCCCTCCGACGGCACCGGCAGGTCCGTCTCCGGGCTCCACATGCGGCCCGCGGGTTCAGGACCGGTGGTCAGGAACACCGCCGAGGCACGTGTCCGCACCTCTCCGTCCTGCACGATGGAGGCGTCGGCGACGGTGATCCGTGTGCCCTGGCGGACCACCTCGCTGCGCACCTCGATCGGGGCGTTGAGGACCGGCCTAAACAGGTCCACGGTCATCCGGGCGGGGACGAACCCAGCGGGACAGTGCGTTTCGAGACTCCGGGCGAGCAGGCCGCACACCGCGTGACCACCCACCTGGGTCGGCGTCCAGTGACTCACCGCGAACTCTTCCGCCACGAACAGATCTCCACGTCTGGTGAAGAAACCGACCATCGCTGCCAAACCCCCCTGTTGGATACGCCTTGCGTATATGTATGCCGTCTAACTGCCTGCGGGCGAACGTGTCTGGGCGCTGATGGCCGTTCCCAGCCAGCGGCGCAGGTAGCCCCGCAGCTCGTCCTCGCTGCGCGGCGGGTCGCTGGGCGAGATGAAGAACGACTGCATCGTCCGCAGGGCGTACTCGACGAGCTCGCGGAGCGAGTCCTCGTCGTAGCCGTGGCCCTCCCAATCGACGTCGAATCGCCGGATCATCGTCATGCCGAAGGCGCGCGCCTCGTCCGACGTGAGCCCATAGGCGCCGATGTTCGAATGGGAACCCGAGAGCATGATGCCCAGATGAGGGATGCGATGCACCTCGTCCAGCGTGTAGATCACGCCCTCGGTCATCGCCTCGGCGGGGTTATTGAGACCATGCACATGCTCTGTCAGCCGATCGAGGAATCCGTCGACGGATGAAATGGCCGCGGCCCGCATGAGGGCCTCAGCGCTGGGGAAGTAGCGGTACACCGTCTGGCGGATCACCCCGAGCGACTCCGCGACATCGGCGATGCTGATCGCCGACCCGGTGCGCGAGATCACCTCGACCGCGGCGTCGACGATGCGGCGCGCGGCCTCCTCATCGTCGACCGGCGGCCGGCCACCCCATCCACGTCTGCGCGCCACCGAGCGGACGGTACCAGCACCGCCTCCGGCCGCCTCACGAACAGCGGTGGATTCGACGAATGTGATCATACAAAGGTTCGTGTATTTGTATGATCACTGCGAATGTGACCCCCACCTGCCCTGACAGGGTTCGCCGGCGCAAAACGGAAACGAGGAATCTCGCATGACAGATCTGAAACCCCGGAAGATGGACTTCGGGTTCGAGGACGAGGACGTCCCATTCCTGTGGAACCCGGACAACCCGGCGTGGTCGAGCATGTCCAACGCGGTCTCGTTCCTGGCCATCGGCTTCGAGAAGATGATCGTCAAGCTGATCCTGCAGGCGAAGCCGCTGATCGCCGATCCGGAGGTCGCGGCGGAAGCAGTCGCGTTCATGCGTCAGGAGGGCCACCACTCCACCGCGCACCGCCAGCACGTGAACGCGCTGATCCGGCGCTACCCCGGCCTGCAGAACACCCTCGACGCCGTGACCGGCGAGTTCGACCTCCTCACCGAGCGGACCTCGATCAACTACAGGCTGGCGTACACCGCCGACCTGGAGGCAACGTTCACTCCGGTGTTCAAGCTGATGCTCGACAACGAGGCCACCCTGTTCCGGCCCGGCGACGACCGGGTCGCGTCCCTGTTCATCTGGCATTTCGTCGAGGAGGTCGAGCACCGCAGTTCGGCGCTGATCATCTACAACTCCGTCGTCGGCAACGAGCTCTACCGGATGCGGATGGCCGCGTCGATCTTCGCGCACGTGATGAAGGCGATCCGGATTGCGTGCGCCGGCTTCAACCAGCACGTTCCGCTGTCCGAGCGGAAGGTCGACTCGATGTCGATGTTCGCTCGGCACCGGGCCAAGCAGAAGGTGCTCACCGCTTTCGCGCCGTACCTGACCAAGGGGCCGATGCCTCGTGCGTTCGACGGCCTGCCGATCGGTGAGCAGCTCACCGCTCTGTCCGGCGCCGTTCGCAGCCAGATGCCCGGGCACAAGCCCGCACACGAGAAACTGCCCGTCCTCGCCGACGAGTGGTTCACCCGCTACGACGCCGGCTACGACTGCACCCGCTGGTACACCGCGGACTCGCAGAAGCCCGAGGCCGAGCCGGTCTCCGCGGGGGCGAACTGATGTCGGACCACTGTTCTCCCACCTTCTCGGATCTCGCTAGCCGCCTTGGCTTCTCGTGCGAGGATGCCGGTGGACTGGTCGAGGTCCGCAACCCGTTCGCGCTCGAGAACTGGACCCTGCCGGTCCTCGAGTTCACCATCGTCCTCGGGGCGGTGCTCGCGCTCGTCTACGCGGTTCTGCGGCTGCGTCGGCACGGTGATCCCACCAACCTGGTGCTGTGGTTCGGTGCCACCGCGTTCCTGTTCGTGATCGAGCCGCCGATCTACTTCCCGGCCACGTTCGGCACCGAGGACTACCTGGGCACGATGTTCGCGCACAACGTGTTCACCGTGGACTTCCTGTGGGGTCGCCTGCCGCTGTACATCGTCGCGATCTACCCGTTGATGGCCACCATCGCGTTCGAGATCGTCCGGATGCTCGGCGTGTTCCGGAAGTACGGCGTGCTCCTCGGCGCGGTGAGCGTCGGCTTCGTGCACCACGCGTTCTACGAGATCTTCGACCAGCTCGGACCGCAGCTGCGCTGGTGGGAATGGACGCTCGACAACAAGGTCAACCTGCCCTTCTTCGATTCGGTTCCGCTGCCGAGCGTCGTGGTGTTCGCGGCGCTGTGGCCGATGTCGTTGGCGCTGTGCGTCCAGTTCTTCGTCGGCAGGCACGTCGATGCGGGCCGGCACTTCTCCGGCCTGCAGTTGGTGTGGCGCACCGTGGTGATCGGCCTCGCCGCCTCGGTCGGGGTGTTCGTGCTCCCGCTTCCGGCGACAGTCTTCGGCATGGGGAGCGACACGGTCCGCGGGTTCCTCTACGCCGCGGAGTTGGCCGTGCTCTCAGTCGTCGCGGTCGTGGTCCTGGTGCGGCAGTGGTCGCACCTGCGGCAGGTACCGTCGGATGCTCCCGGGTACCGGAATGGCTTCGCCCAGTGGTACGCGATCGTGTATCTCGCTGTGATGGCGGTGTTGTGGATGTCCGCGCTACCCGACTTCTTCGGCGCCGTCGACGGGTTCACCACGAACGGCGATCCGGTCGGGAACCTCTGGTACACCATCGCGTGCTTCGCCGTCGCGATCCTGTGCGTTGCCGCCACCTTCACCGTCCCGCGCGGGCAGTCGAAGGACGGCGGTGAGCCCGTGTCGGGCGAGAGCGCGGTGACGCAGCCTGCATAGGTCGGTGTGATGCGCAGACACGACCCGAGGCCCGTCGCGTGTGACGGGCCTCGAACCGTGTCCTGGGCCGTTCTCGGTCAGTCCGCGCACATCGCGGCGTCGACGACCTGCTGCGCCGCGTCGACGGAGTCCGCGCTCATCGGGATGTGATTGACGGTGAGCGTGACCGCGCGGCCGTTGGTGTCGACGCCGCCGGAGGTGCCGAACCCGGGGATGCCCCCGCCGTGCCCCCAGATCTCCTTCCCGCAGGAGCTGTTCACGCGGACGAGCCCGAGGCCGTATGCGTCCTTCGGGCCGCGGTCGAACGGCACGGTCTGCTTCATCTCGGCGAGCCGGTCCTGCGATACGAGATCGCCACGAAGCAGTGCCGTGAAGAACGTGTTGAGATCGGCGCCGGTCGCGACCATGGCGCCCGCGGTATCCGCCCACGACACGTCGCCCTCGGTGACGTCGACCTGCTGCTCGCCGATCCGGTGATATCCGTGCGCGTGCGGTCCGCGGATCTGTGTCTCCCCGGAATCAGGGAAGTAGGTGTCCTTCAGCCCGAGCGGATCGATGATGCGTGTGGCGATCTCCTGCGCGGCGGGGCGGCCCGTCACCTTCTCGATGAGCATCCCGAGCAGGATGTAGTTGGTGTTCGAGTAGACGGCCTCGTCCTTGGCGGCCGGGCCGGGCGACAGGGACATCGCGATCTTCACGAGCTCGGCAGGCATGTAGTGCCCCATGGGCTCCTCGCCCGTCGCGACCTGCAGCTGCCCGGGCCTGACGTCCTCCGGCTTCGCGCCTCCGGGTGCGAGGTAGTCCGTCAGTCCGCTGGTGTGTTGCAGGAGATCGCGGACGGTGACCCGGCTGCCGTCGTTCCCGTTGCCCGCCACGATTCCGGGCAGGTAGTGCTCAACGCTCGCATCGAGGCCGACCAGTCCCTCCTCTACCAGCTGCATGACGACCGTCGCGACGAACGCCTTTGTGTTGCTTCCGATCCGGACCCTCGCATCATCGGGGATCGGCTCGTCGGTGGCGGTGTTCCCTGTCCCCGCGCGGAGGACGCGGGTGCCGCGGCCGGGGTCGGTGATCACCAGCTGCGCGCCGGGAATCCCCCGCTCGGTGACCGCGTCCAGCCTCTGCTGTACCGCGATGTCGGGCGACGGGGCGGCGGACTGCGCGGTGTCACCGCATGCGGTCGCTCCCAACGCGAGGGCGGCGGCGGTGGTGACGGCGAGCACGGCGCGACGTCGAGAGGTGGTCATCGGCACTGGTCCTCCTGGTTGTTCGGACCTCGCGGTGAGATCACTACGACCAGAACGCTATTGACCAGGGCGGGCGCTTCCCATGGCGCTGACCACCGTATTTGCGGTGGACCGGACTGGAGCGGCGGTGGTATGGCGGGCTGTACCCCCGCCGCTCCGGGCCCGGATGGTCAGCGCGCGAGGAACCCCTTGTCCACCGGTATCTGCGCACCGGTGATCACGGCAGAGGCATCGCCGGCGAGCCACACGACGGCTTCCGAGATCTCTTCCGGTTCCACCAGCGCATCGGTCTTGAGCAGGTTCGGCGGGTAGCTGTAGACGTACGTGGGGTATTGCTCGAACAGCTTGTACATCGAGGTGTCATTGCCGAGGGCCGTATTGGTGCCGTACGGGAGAACAACATTGGCGCGAATGCCGAACTCGCCCAACTCCACCGCCAGTGCCTTCGTCAGGCCGAGGACCCCGAACTTGGCTGCGGCGTAGTGACCGCAGCCGGGTGGCGCCTTCACGCTCGCCGACGAGCCGACCGTGATGATGGACCCGCCGTTACCGGCTTCGATCATCGCGGGCACCGTCGCCTTGATCGTGTTCCAGACGCCGGTCAGGTTGACGTCCACGGTCTCCTGGAACTGCTCGGCCGAGATCTCCCAGATTCGGCCCCAGTTGCACACGCCCGCGTTGGCGACCACGACGTCGAGGCGCCCGAAGGTCTCGATGGTCTCGGCCACCACCGCCTGCTGGCCCGCGAGATCCCGCACGTCGACCTGTCGGGTCAGCACCTTGCGGCCCTCGGACTCGATCAGCCGCGCCGTCTCCTCGAGGTCGGCGGGCTCCGCCATCGGGTATCCGCTGAACTCGGCGACCTGCGCGCAGACGTCGACGGCCACGATGTCCGCCCCCTCCTGCGCCATTCGAACCGCGTGCGAACGGCCCTGCCCCCGAGCCGCTCCCGTCACATAGGCGACTTTCCCTGCCAGTGAGCTCATGTCTGAACCTCCGTGAGTGTGTAGTCGAATGCGTAGTCGTCGAACGATGAGAACCGGCTGAACCAGAAGGCGCCGCTGATGGTCTGCGGCCGGTAGTAGAGCGCCTCGCCCTGCGAGTTGACGAAGTAGGTGCGCAGCCCGGGGTTGCTGTCGACGGTGTAGGCGCTGATCGCCTTGCCGTGACGGCGCATCTTGCGCACCCATCGGGCGAACGCTTCGGAGCGGACCTGTGCCACCGTCGCGCCCCTCCGCCCGGTCTCGGCGATCACCCGCACGGCGTGCCGGGCGGTCAGGTCCACGAACGTGTGCCATGCGATGCCGACGTATCCCTGCGGTGCGACCAATGACCAGCGGTTCGGCAGGCCCGGGTGCGCGCTGCCGCCGTAGCTGCGCAGCCCGTTGCGCCGGTAGTCGTCAGCGAGGTCGAACCCGTCGCGACCGACAATGGTGCCGCTGCGATACGTCTCCGGGTCGGTGAACAGCTCGTATCCGGTGGCCGCGACGATCAGGTCGTACGGGCGCTCGGTGCCATCCGACGTGCGAATGCCGTCGGTGGTGACCCGTTCGATCGGGTCGGCGACCAGCGACACGGACGGATCCGCCAGAGCGGGGAAGAAGCTGCTCGACAGCACCGGCCGTTTGGCGAGGATGCCGTAGTCGGGAACCAGTGTGGCGCGGATACTCGCGTCATCGACGCTGCGCCGCAACATGCGTCGGTAGATCGACTGCCAGATCCGGTCGTATTGCGGCATGACCGTGGCGAGGAGCTTGCGCGGGAGCAGTGGCAGGACATTGCAGAGGAACTGCATCGGCAGTTCCATGGCGGCCAGCGCGGCGCCGTTGATGAGGGCGCCCGCGCCGGGTATCGCGAGGAGACGGTGTGCTCGTGCGGACAGCTCGACGTCGGGCTTGGGCAGGATCCAGGACGGCGTCCGCTGGTAGATCTCGACACTGTGGGCCTGCTGATAGATCGTTGGCACGATCTGCACCGAGCTCGAGCCGGTGCCGATCACCGCGACCCTTTTACCGGACCAGTCGTAGTGCGGGTCCCAGGAGTTCGGGCGCAGGACAGTGCCGGTGAAGTCGCCGATTCCCTCGATGTCGCTGGCCGATTTGGCGTTGACGTAGCCGCCTACAGCATTGATGACGAACCGTGCGCGCACGGGGGCCTCGTCCTCGATGTGCAGCACCCACAGCTGCTCCGCGTCATCCCACACCTCCCGGATGACGGTGCAGTTGCCGCGAAAGTACTTGTGCAGGTTCAGGTCTTCGGCAACCTGCTTGTTGTACTCCTGGATCTCCGGGCCCGTGGGAAAGAGGCGTGACCAGTCGGGCTTGCGCGCGAAGGGGAACTGATAGAACAGCGTGGGCACGTCCACGGACAGGCCGGGGTAGACGTTGTCGCGCCAACTGCCCCCGAACTCGTCACTGCGCTCGAGGATGACGAAGTTCTCGATGCCGGCGCGTTGCAGATGGTGGGCCGCGGTGATGCCGCCCGGCCCGGCGCCGATGATGGCGACGTCGACGTACTCGTATGTCATTGCGGCTCATTTCTTTTCGTCGTCAGCGACGTGGTGTCAGACCGTCGAGCATGAGGTCACCGATGCGGCTCCGCGCGTCGTCTGCGTTGCTGAATCCGGCCACCGAGAACGGTAGGATCTCCAAGCTCAGGAGACCGCGCACGATCCAGTCGCCTGCCTGCATCGGGTCAAGGCCGGGGTCGACCTCGCCGCGTCGCTGTGCCTCGGCGACCAGCGACGCCCAGAACGCAGCCCACGTGCGGCAGAGCTGGTCGCCGTAGTGCTCCAGCAACGTCGCGATGATGCTCTCGGTGCGGAGCGGCGGCACCAGGGCCTGCGGAGTGGTGGCGTGTTCGTAGATGAGGGCAGCCGCCTCGCCGATCTGGCTGCGCAGCGTCTCCTTGGGCGTGACGGCCGCGGCCAATCCGTCGATGAAGGCGGTGCACAGGTAGGCGAGGCCGGCGTTGATGGCGGCCTGCTTGTCGCCGA
Source organism: Rhodococcus sp. OK611 (assembly GCF_003050885.1). NCBI lineage: Bacteria > Bacillati > Actinomycetota > Actinomycetes > Mycobacteriales > Nocardiaceae > Rhodococcus > Rhodococcus sp. OK611. The sequence goes on along the minus strand of NZ_QAOZ01000008.1, from coordinate 219,681 downwards.
AGGTGTTGTACACGGTGCCCCGGGACACCCCAGCTGCAGTGGCGACCTCGCTCAGGCGAAACCCCCGAACCCCGTTGCGCCGCACGCATTCCGCGGCCACGCGAACCAGTTCGAGGGTGGGTGCGGCCGTCTGGGCCCCCTCGCTCTCATTGAGCATGTTGAACAAATTACGTCAAAGTGTTCAACGAGGTGCCCGATTCGAAAAAAGGCCCCGCTACCGAGCCCGCTCTGTTCAGGCAGCGGGCTCGGTAGCGGGGCATTCCGTGACCATCCCGGCGGCCCACCGCGAGGGACGGTGGATCGGGAAGGTCTCAGGCCGGCCCGTCGCGAGGGACGGTGGGCCGGCACGGTCTAGGCCGTATTCGACAGTTGAACTGTCAGACGGCCGCTTCGATGGGCAGGCTGAGAGGGCAGTTTGCGGAGGAGGGGCCGACCTGCAGGGTGTACGCGCCGGGGCGGTAGGCCCACTTCCGGCTCGTCTCCTCCCATGTCTCGAAGGCGCGCTGCGGCAGGGTGACGGTCGCCGTCACTGTTTCGCCTGCAGCCGCCTCCACGCTCGCGAAGCCGGCCAGCGCGCGAGCGGGCCGGGATGGGTCGCCGTCGACCGGGGCGAGGTAGACCTGCACGACCTCGCGTCCCGGCCGGGACCCGGTGTTGCGGACCCGGACCGTGACGGTCTCGCCGTCCCACTCGATGTCCTCGTACTCCCAGGTGGTGTAGCCGAGGCCGTGCCCGAACGAGTACGCGGGCGCGATGTCGGACCGGTCCCAGGCGCGGTAGCCGATGAACAGGTCCTCGGTGTACGCGAGCTTGCCATCGGTCGGGGTGACCTCGGTGACGGGGCAGTCCTCGAGCGTCGCGGGCCAGGTGGTGGGCAGCCGGCCGCCGGGCTCGGCCGCGCCGGTGAGCACCTCGGCCAGCGCCGAGCCCGCCTCCTGGCCGGGGAACCAGCTCAGCAGCACCGCGGCGACGTCGTCGCGCCACGGCATCTCCACGGGGGCGCCGGAGTTGACGATCACAACGGTGCGGGGGTTGGCGGCGACGACGCGGGAGACCAGCTCGTCCTGACGTCCGGGCAGCTTGAGGGTGGTGCGGTCGAAGCCCTCGGACTCAACCTTGTCGGTGGTCGCCACGACGACGACGGCCACATCGGCCGCGGCCGCGGCGGCCTCGGCCTCGGCCATGAGCTCCTCGGGGTCGCGCTGCGGCTCGAGATGCCCCAGAGCGAAGCTGACGATGGCGATGGGGGCGCCCTCCATCTTCATCGGGTCATACCGCAGGGAGACCTCGACGGGGCGGCCCGCCTCGAGCTCGACGACGGCGCGGTCCTTCGGCGAGCCGAAGAACATCTCGAACGGGTCGAAGCTCTCCAGTGCCTGGTCGCCCTCGAACACCGTCTGGCCGTCGACGGTCAGAGTGAACTGGCCGATGCCCTTGGTGCCGAAGCGGTGCGGGCCGGACAGCTCCGGCGTGAACGTTCCGAAGATCTCGACGGTCTGCAGCGTCGGGTAGTCGATGCCCTCGGGGAGGTCGCCCATCCACATGATGTTGCCGTCCGCCATCGGGAGCTCGCGCTGTAGCGAGCCGTCGGCGGCGAGGCAGCGGGCGCGCAGGTCGAACCCGCGGTCGGCGACGCCCATGTCTTCGCTCAGCACCGTACCGACGTTGTAGCTCAGCGTGCCCTCGGGCAGCGCGGCCGTCAGCCCGTCGAGCGGGGAGACGACGGTCTCGGGGAAGACCATGGCGGAGCCGCCGCCGAGCACACGGGCGTCGCGCGCGGCCAGGCCGACGAGGGCGACGGTGGTCTCGGCCGGGGTGATCGGCAGGACTGGAGTGCCATCGACCTCGGCGTTGCGGGCGAGCACGAAGGAGCGCCGTGCGACCTCGCGCGCGATCTCGCGACCGTCGACCGCGGCGGGGAACTCGGTGACGGCGGCAGGCGCGCCCTCGAGCAGGCCGACGCGCGCCGCGAGCAGCAGGACGTGCCGCACGGCCTCGTCCACTACGGACTCATCGACCTCGCCGTCCCGGACCGCCTTGACGAGAAGCTCGCCGTAGACCGACTGCGGGCCGGGCATCGCGACGTCGAGGCCGCCGAGGATCGCGCCAACCGTCGAGCGGGTGCCCATCCAGTCGGAGACCACGATGCCGTCGAAGCCCCACTCGTCGCGGAGCACGCCGCGCAGCAGTTCGATGTGCTCGCTCATCGTGGTGCCGTTGACGCTGTTGTAAGCGGACATGATGGCCCACGGGCTGGCGTCGCGCACGATCGCCTCGAACGGGGCGAGGTAGATCTCGCGCAGGGCCTCGGGGGAGACGATGTTGTCGACGAACATGCGGTCGGTCTCGGCGTCGTTGGCCACGAAGTGCTTCACGGTGGCGCCGACGCCGCCGGACTGCACGCCGCGGACGAAACCGGAGCCGATGGCGCCGGTGAGCAGCGGGTCCTCGGAGTACGCCTCGAAGTGCCTGCCGCCGACCGGGGTGCGGTGCATGTTCACGGTGGGGGCGAGGAGCAGGTGCACGCCCTTGCGGCGGGCCTCCTGTGCGAGCAGTGTCCCCGCCCGGGCGATCAGCTCGGGATCCCAGGACGCGGCCATCGCGGTGGGCGAGGGCAGCAGAACGGACGGGTCCTCCGGACCCCAGCTGGCCCCGCGCACGCCGACCGGGCCGTCGGACATCACAAGGGAGCCGAGACCGATTTCGGGGAGCGGCGGCAGCGTCCAGATGTCCTGCCCCTGGAGCAGTCGCGCCTTCGCGTCCAGATCCAGCTTGGCGAGCGCTGATTCCACGGCCTCGCGCGTTGCTTCGTCTTCCATCATGAACTCCTTCGTCGTCGGCCGGGTGCTCGACGTGCCGGTCAGGAGAAGTGTCCGTCGGCTCGCCGGTCCGTCTGGGCGATATTGCCAGTCTACCTTGCGAGCACTAGGTGTTGTTATCGAAACGTTATGAATGACTGATCTGGGAGGGGGCCTAGCTCTGGTCGGTTCGGGTTTCGACGTGGGCGCCCGCACTGAGTAGGGAGACGAAGTTGCGGAAGGCGTCGGCCATGTCCACCTCGTCCGGGGCCAGCAGCCACTGGATCTGCATGCCGTCGAGCATGGCGATGAGCAACGGCGCCGCCTGTTCGGGTGTGAGTCCGCCCGGCAGTTGGTCGCCGAATTCCTTGTGTAGCAACAGGGCGAACGCATCGCGGGCGGCGGCGTAGCGCTCGGTGAAGTACTCGCGCGCCGGATGCTGTCCGGTCGTGCTCTCCGCGGCAAGTGCGGTGTAGGTCTGGACGACGCCGGGGCGTCCGGCGTTGAACTCCACGATCTGTTCGAGGTGGGACAGCCGCACGTCCGTCGACCTCGCGAGAAGGGCGGCGGTATCCCATTGGTCGCGGGCCTCGAGCACGCCGATCAACAGGTGTTTCTTGCTGGGGAAATAGTGCAGCACGCCGGGCTGCGTCAGTCCGACGCGCTCGGCCACCGCAGCGAGGGTGGTGGCGCGGTATCCGCGCTCCGCGATCTCGGCCATCGCGGCGTCGAGGATGGCCTCGCGCCTGGCCTCTGCCCTGGCCGCACGTCCGCCCCGCTGTCGCTCCGTCACGAGGCGAGCCTAACGACGAGCGTGCGGCTCCGGCGCGGCGACCTGCATTGTTCGGAATATATAACGATTGTGTATCAAAGCCTTAAAGTCGTTAGGTGCTGTCGTTAGTCTCGGGCCATGAGAAGTCGCTTGAGTAGAGGCGCAGTCCTCCTCGCCGCAGCAACCCTGGCCGTGCTCGGTACCGGCGCCACGGCGCAGGCCGGTGCGCCCGCACCGGGCAACGAGCCGACCGCGTCCGTCGAGGCCACTTACTCCGAACGTGGACCGTGGGAGGTGACCAAGCAGCAGGGATTCGGTTGCTGCGACTCCACCGGCCACAAGTTCGACGTCTGGTACCCCACCGACCTCGGCTCGGACGGCACCACGCACCCGATCATCACCTGGGGCGACGGCACCTTTGCGCATCCCTTCCAGTACGACTACCTGCTCTCGCACCTGGCATCCTGGGGTTTCGTGGTGATCGCGCCCGACACCACCAACTCGGGCTCCGGCCAGGAGATGCTGGACGCGGTGGACTTCCTCAAGCGTCAGGACAGTGATCCCGCGAGCGTCTTCTATCAGACGCTGGACACCGACAACGTCGGCGCGATGGGGCATTCGCAGGGCGCGGTCGGCACCCTCAATGCCACCGTCCGTTCCGGCGGCGCCATCAAGTCCGCGGTCCCGATCGAGCTCCCCGGACAGTTCATGTGCACGCTCAACTCGCCGAAGCCGGACCCGGCGATGACCGTCTGCGCGGATCCCCGGCAACTGACCACCGGCTCCATCCTGTACGTCAACGGCTCCGGCAGCCCCATCTCGCCGTCCACCCAGCCGCTTCCGTGGGAGCAGATCGGACCCCAGTCCGCGCAGGGCTACTTCGGCGCGACCCCGGACTCGATGCAGAAGGCGATGGCGACGCTGAACGGCCCGAACCACAACGACATTCAGGGCCAGCCCGGTTGTCCCGTGAACGATCCGGGCTGCGTCAGCGGCGTGCAGGGATTCCTCGGTGTTCTCACCGCCTGGAACATGGACAAGCTGCGCGGCGATGCGCACGCACACAGCGCCTTCGTCTCCGGGACCGGTGAGCTCTTCGGCCAGACGGCCTGGAGCAACCAGGCCAGCAACATCACCGGCTGATACCGGAGTCGGACGCAACCCGAACACCAGACGCGATCGGCTCCTGCCCACCCGAACAGGGCGGGCAGGAGCCGATCGCGTCTTTTGTGCATACATCAGCAGGTCAGCGGGGCGCCATGCGGATTCCGCCGTCGAGCCGGATGGTCTCGCCGTTGAGGTAGCGGTTCTCGAGGATCGACACGGCGAGCTGGCCGAACTCGTCCGCACGACCCAGCCGGGACGGGTTCGGCACCGAGGCCTCGAGGCCCGCCCGCATCGCGTCGGGCATTCCGGACAGCAACGGCGTGTCCATGATTCCCGGCGCGATGGTGCACACCCGGATGCGTCGGGTCGCCAGGTCGCGGGCCGCGGTCAGGGTCATCCCCACGATCCCGGCCTTGGACGCGGTGTAGTTGATCTGGCCGATCTGCCCCTCGAAGGCCGCGACGGAGGCGGTCATCACGATCGCTCCGCGTTCGCCGTCGACCTCGTCGGTCTTCGCGATGCGCTCGGCGCCGAGGCGCAGTGCATTGAAGGATCCGACGAGGTTGAGCCGGATGACGTGCTCGAAGTCCTCGAGCGAGCCGGCGTTGCCGTGCTTGTCGAGGATTCGCATGCCGCGCCCGCTGCCCGCGCAGTGGACGAGGCCGCGGAGTTCTCCGTCCTCGGTCGCGGCGTCGAGTGCGGCGGCGAACTGTTCCGGATCGGTGATGTCGGCGGGCGCGAAGCGTGCGTTGGGTCCGAGATCCCGTGCCGCTGTATCGCCGTCGGAGGTCGGCAGGTCGACGAGGGTCACGAAGGCGCCGGCGTCGACCAGTCGCCGCGCGGTCGCGTTGCCGAGTCCGGATGCGCCGCCGGTGACGGCGACGGAGATTCCCTTGAGTTCCATGGTGGAGGGCCTTTCGAGGTCAGAGGAGTTCGACGATGGTCGCGTTTGCCATGCCGCCGGCCTCACACATGGTCTGGAGTCCGTAGCGGATTCCGTTGTCGCGCATGTGGTGCACGAGCCGGGTCATGAGAATCGCGCCGGAGCCGCCGAGCGGGTGCCCGACGGCGATGGCGCCACCGAGCGGATTCAGGCGCTTCTCGTCCGCACCGGTCTCGGCCAACCACGCGAGCGGTACAGGGGCGAAGGCCTCGTTCACCTCGAACGCGCCGATGTCCTCGATGGACAGGCCCGAGCGGGAGAGAGCCTTCGCGGTGGCGGAGATCGGGCCGCTGAGCATCATCACCGGGTCGTCGCCGGTGACCGCGACGGTGTGGATCCGGGCGATGGGGTCGAGGCCGCGGTCCGCGGCGATCTTGCTGGTGGTGACGAGCAGCGCCGCCGCCCCGTCGGAGATCTGTGATGCGTTGCCCGCGTGGATGACCCCGTCCTCCTTGAACGGCGTCTTCAGCGTCGCGAGCTTCTCGAGCGAGCCGCCGCGGCGGACGCCCTCGTCGACGGCGAGCAGGCCGTCGATCGGCGCGAGCTGCGAGTCGAAGGCGCCGGTCTCGATGGCCTGGGCGGTGAGCTCGTGCGAGCGAAGCGAGTACTCGTCGAGGCTACGGCGGTCGAGGTTCCAGCGCTCGGCCATCATCTCGGCGCCGAGTCCCTGGCTGAAGCTCTCGATGCCGTAGCGCTCCTGCACGCTCGGCGGCGTGGCCGAGCTCCCCTCCTTGGCCGCGCTGCCCATCGGCACCCGGCTCATGGATTCGACGCCACCGGCGACGATGAAGTCCGCGTGCCCGGCGATCACGGATGCCGCCGCGAAGCTCAACGCCTGCTGGCTCGAGCCGCAGGCGCGGTTGACGGTGGTGCCGGGGATGGACTCGGGCCAGCCGGCCGCCAGTGCCGCGGTGCGCGCGATGTTGCCCGCCTGCTCAGCGGCCTGGACGACGCATCCCCAGATCACATCGTCGATCTCGGTGGGATCGATGCCAACGCGGCCGGTGAGGGCCGCCAGGACGTGTGCGGAGAGGTCGGCCGGGTGCACGCCGGACAGGGACCCACCTCGCTTCCCGATGGGTGTTCGAACGGCGTCGACGATGACGGCGTCATGCATGGTTGTTCCTTCTCTCGTGTCTGGGGATCTGTGGCGGTGTGCTGAGTGGACGGCGAGTTTCGTCAGTGTGTGATCACGCGGGAATGGAGGAACTCGTCGACGGCGCGGCCACCGCGCATGCCGAATTCGGTGACCGTGGCCGACTCGAGCGGTGCTGGGGCCTCGGTGGTGTCGTGCCGGTTGACCGATACGGATTCGGCGTCGACGCGTTCGGCCACCTGGTCTGTCCGGTCGAGGTCGGCTCCCCACACCGACACGCTGAGAACACGGGAGTGCTCGTTGATGCGGTCGACGATCCGGTCGATGTCGTCGTACCCGATGACGGTGAACACGGGGCCGGCTTTCCCCGCGTCCTCGAAGTCGGTCGAACCGTCGGTGTCCCGCAGCAGGGTCGGCTCCAGGAAATAGCCGGGCAGGTCGGTGCCCCGACCACCGCCTGCGACGAGCGCCGATCCGGCCGTGATGGATTGGCGGAGTAGGTCTTCGGCGATGGACAGCTGGTGCGCACTGTGCTGCGGGCCGACCGTGGTCTCCGGGTCCATTCCATCGCCGACGGTGAGCGTTCGCATCGCTCCGGCGAACGCTTCGCAGAAGTCGTCGACGATGTCGGTGGGTACGTAGGCGGACTTGGGGGCACAGCGGGTCTGCCCCGAATTGGTGAAGGCGTATTCGGCCAGCGCGGTCGCCGCGTTCTCGACGTCGGCGTCCGGGAGGAGCAGTGCGGTCCCGCCGCAGGCCGTGGTCGCCGCTACAGGGGTGAGGAACCGGGCCGCGTGGCTGATGATCGTCCGCGCGCCCCCTCGGGAGCCGACGTAGGCGATCCGGCGGATCTTAGGATGGGCGACCAGCGGGCTGTGGGCCTCGCGGGTACCGACCGCGATGTCGAGCACTCCCTCCGGGAGTACGGCTTTGAGGATGTCGACGGCACGCGCGACGGACAGCGCGACCGTGCACGGCGGCTCGACGACGACGGTGTTGCCGGTCACGAGGGCGGGACCGATCTTCGCGGCCATGCGGAGGATCGGTAGGTCCCAGGGGACGAGGACGGCGACCACCCCGACCGGGCGGTGTTCTACGACTGCGGAGCGTTCGTCGTAGGTGTGTGCCGGGGCGTCATCGTCCCAATCGGCATGGGCGGCCTCGGCCAGACACTTCGCCGCCAACCGGATCTCGCCGTCGGATTCGTCGAGCGGTTTGCCCTGTTCCATGGTCAAGAGGGGCGCGAGCGTGCCGGCGGAGCGATAGAGCTCGCGTGCGCAGTCGGTGAGAAACCTCCGTCGGGCCTCGCGGTCGGTCCGCCAGGCGGCGAATGCGCCGTGTGCCCGCGCGACCATGCCGTCGACCTGGGTGGCAGTGGTGATCGCGACGGTACCGATCTGTCCGAGGGTGGCGGGGTTGAGGCTGCTCAGCGATTTACTCGACGGCCGCGGGTCGAGCCTCGGAATGTCGAGCGTTCGCACGGTGTGGGCGGTATCCGCGAGTTCGTAGTTCAACGTCTTCTCCTGGGTGCAACCACCACGGACGGGGCGGAATCGAGGGTCGGCCGGATTCTTCTCATGTCACGACTCCTCGAGGGGGAAGGTGCCGCGGACACTAACGTAACGAGTTACTATGTAATAGTGAAGCATGAGACTCCGCCCCGTGCCGGGCGTCCCCGCGATCTGAGCAAGGACGAGGCGACGCTTGTCGCGACCCGCCGCCTCCTGTCCGAGGTCGGCTACCAGCAGACGACGGTCGCCGCGATTGCGCGGATGGCAGGCGTCAACACCCCAGCCATCTATCGGCGGTGGCCCACGCGCGAGGCGTTGATCGAGGAGGCCGTGCACGGGACCGGGGGTCACCCGCTGCCCGATGAGTCGGGTGACCTGCGAACGGACCTCGCGACCTGGGTGCGGATCTTTCTGATTCGTGCCGCGCGGCCCGCCGCGCGTGCCGGCGTGCCGGGCCTGCTTGCCGACTCCCAGACCCAAGAGGCGCGCCAGCGCCTGCTGGCGATCGGGGCGCCGGTGCGCAAGGCCTTCCAGGAGCTGCTGGACGGCGCCGTCGCCCGGGGGGAGATCGCCGCCGGGGTGAATGCGATGTTCCTGTTCGACCTGCTCTCGGGCACCACGACGATGCGCGGGCTCACCCGGGGAGTGGAGGACGAGGAGGACTTCGTCGACGCGCTCGCCGGCTCGCTGTACGTGCTGGCCGCGCACGCGACCGAGGCGTCGGACGTCACGGCGGTGAACCGATGAAGGTCGACGTGCAGTTGGACGGCAGGCCCGAGGACGCGGCCGCGCGGGCGCGTGAGCTCGTCGCGCTGGGTGCGGACGGGCTGTTCACCTTCGAAGGGGCCCACGATGTGTTCGTCCCGCTGATCGCGGCGTCGGGTGTGGTCGAGGCCGATCTGATGACGAACGTGGCCATCGCGCTGCCCCGCAGCCCGATGCACCTGGCCCACACCGCCAACGATCTGCAGACCCTGAGCCGCGGGCGGTTCCGGCTGGGCCTGGGCTCACAGATCCGGCCGCACATCGAGCGCCGGTACGGTACCGAGTGGTCGAAACCTGCCGCCCGCATGCGCGAGATGGTGCTCGCGATCAAGGCAATCTTCGCCGCGTGGGAGGGCGGTGCCCCGCTCAAGTTCCAGGGCGAGTTCACCACCCATACCCTCATGCCCCCGACCTTCAACCCCGGGCCCAATCCGTATGGGCCTCCGGAGATCTGTCTCGGGGCGTTGGGCCCGTTGATGACGCGGGCGGCTGCGGAAGTCGCGGACGGACTGCTCGTCATGCCGTTCAACAGCGCCAGGCACTTCCGGGAACGGACCCTGCCTTCGATCGAGGAGGGCCTCGAACTCGGCGGACGTTCACGATCGGACCTCGCGATCTACCCGCAGATCATCGTGGGAACCGGCCGCACCCCGGACGAGCTGGACGCGGCGGCGCGGGGCGTGCGGCGCCTGCTCGCGTTCTACGGCTCGACCCCGGCGTACCGGCCGGTGCTGGAGGTGGAGGGCTGGGCCGACGTGCAGCCGGAACTCAACGTGCTCTCCAAGCGCGGCGAGGTCGCCGCGATGACGGAGTTGATCGACACCACCATGATGACCACGCTCGCGGTGCACGGGACCCCCGAGCAGTGCGCGGCGGAGATCGTCGCCCGGTTCGGCGACCACGCGGACCGGGTGTGCTGCTACTTCCCCGGCTATCCGGTATCGAATAAGCATGTCGCCGAATTGATCTCGGCCATTCAGACGGCGCGGCCGTGAGCGGGGTGTCCGTGCGGACGGATGGGGGAGTCGCGGTGGTGACCCTCGACCGGCCCGACCGGCGCAACGCCTTCACCAGCGCCATGGGCCGCGCACTGGGCGAGGCATATCGGACCCTCGACGAGGACGATTCGATCCGGGTCATCGTGCTCACCGGTGCGCCCCCCGCGTTCTGCGCAGGCGCGGATCTCGCCGGTGGCGCCGACACCTTCGACGCTCCCGCTGCCGAGTTCACCGCCTCGCCGGTCAATCCACCGGCCTTCGATCTGCGTAAACCGGTGATCGCCGCGGTGAACGGGCATGCCATCGGAATCGGGTTCACGCTCGCGATGCAGGCCGACATCCGGATCGTCGCCGAGGACGCCAAGTACGCGATCCCGCAGGTCCGCCGCGGGGTGCTGCCAGACGCGATGTCCCATTGGACCGTTCCGCATTTCGCCGGCATGGCGGCCGCGGCAGACGTTCTGTTGACGGGCCGCACCTTCGACGGCGCCGAGGCTGTCCGGCTGGGGCTGGCGAGCCGGTGCCTGCCGTCCGGCGAGGTGCTTCCCGCCGCTCTTGAGGTGGCTCGCGACATCGCGGTGAACACCGCGCCGATCTCGGTCGCGCTGTCCAAACGACTGCTGTGGCAGACCGCTCGGCACGGGTACGGCCCGGAGAAGGTTGCGATACTCGAGACGGACCTGCATCTGCGAGTGATGGGCAAACCCGATGCGGCCGAGGGAGTTCGCGCGTACCTCGACCGGCGCGACCCCCGGTGGACCTCGCGGCTGTCCACGGACTGGGAGGAGGTCTCGCCGGAATGACACAGCAGGGGGCAACCCTCGGCAGCGCGAGCACCACGGACGAGGTCCTCGACGGCGTCGACCTGAACGGACGCACCGTGCTAGTCACAGGGGTGACGAGCGGTCTGGGCGCCGAGACCGCCCGGGCGCTGGCCGGAGCGGGCGCGCACGTCGTCCTCACCGCCCGCGACACCGCCGCGGCAGGATCGGTGGCGACACGGATACGTCAGGCGCATCCCTCGTCGGAACCGGAAGTGTTCGGACTCGACCTCGCCGACCTGGAAAGCGTTCGTGCCCTGGTCGATCGGGTGTCCGAGCGCCGGCTGGCGGTCGACATCCTGATCAACAACGCCGGGGTGATGTACACCCCGTTCGAACGCACCCGCGACGGGTTCGAGCTCCAGTTCGGCACCAACCATCTCGGCCACTTCACGCTCACCACGGCGCTGCTGCCCTCGTTGTCGGCCGCCGCCGATCGATCCGGTGTGCCAGCACGGGTGATCACGGTGTCCTCGGACGCGCATCGGGCACACCCCGTCGATCTCGTCGATCCGAACTTCGAGAGCCGGACCTACGACAAGTTCGTCGCCTACGCGCAGTCCAAGGCCGCGAACGTACTGATGACCGTCGAGCTCGAGCGACGGGTCGGCGGTCAGGGTGTGCACGCGTTCGCGGTTCATCCGGGTGTGTGCGCCACCGGCCTCGCGCGCCACATGTCCTCCGGCGACATGGCCGAGATGAAGCGCATGTCGGCGGGCTCGCCGAACGCGCTGACGAACCTCAAGTCCGTCCCCGCCGCCGCGGCGACGTCGGTATGGGGAGCCACCGCGCCCGAGCTCGACTCGGTGGGCGGTGCCTACCTCGCGGACTGCGTGGTCGGTGCGGCCGCAGACCACGCCACCGATCCCGCCACCGCCGCTGCCCTGTGGGAATTGTCGGACGAGCTGACCGCCCCCAGCGCGCGGCAGCCCTAACCCACCCGAACTTCGTTCCAGGAGGACACATGTCACTATCGATCAACGAGGATCAGCGGGCGCTCGCGGACTCCGTCGCGGCCTTCGCCCGCCGGACGGCGCCGATTGCCGCCACCCGCACCCAGTTCGACGCCCTCTCCGCCGGTACCTGCCCCGCCTCGATGTGGGATGCGGTGGTGCGGCAGGGCCTGCACAACATGCACCTGCCGGAGGCCGTTGGCGGTTCGGACTGCGGGCTGCCGGTGCTGGCGGTCGTGGTCGAGCAGCTCGGGAAGGCGATGTTCCCCGGCCCGTACCTGCCCACGGTCCTGACGAGCGCCGTGGCGGCGACGGCCTCGAACGGCGCCGACGATCTGCTCGCTGCATTCGCCGGCGGCGCCACCGGCGCGCTCGTCACCGGTAGCCGGCTGACCGCACAGCCGGTGGCCGGCGGTTGGGCGGTCGAGGGGACCTCCGATCCCACCATCGGGCTGCCGGGCGCCGAGCGGGTGCTGGTGCGTGCCGCACTCGAGGGCACCTCCGGCGGGAACCTGTGGTTCTGGCTCGAGCGGGCGGATCTCGACGAGGCCGCGACCACCGCGAAGGTGGCGCCCTGCGAGGCGCTCGACCTGACGCGCTCGGTGGGCCGGCTCGAACTCGCCGGTCACCGGATTCCTCACGAGCGGGCGTTGTCCGGACTCGATGCGGACCGGGTCGACGTTGTCGTCACCTCGCTGCTGGGGGCCGAGGCCAGCGGGATCGCCGCGTGGTGTGTGGAGACCGCCGTGGACTATGTGCGCACCCGCCACCAGTTCGGACGCCCGGTCGGCAGCTTCCAGGCGGTCCAGCACAAGGCGGCGCTGATGCTGGTGCGGTCCCAGGTGGCCTGCGCCGCCGCGTGGGACGCGGCCCGTGCAGCCGATGCGAGCGCCGATCAGCAGCGGCTCGCGGCGGCGCAGGCGGCGCTCACCGCGGTCCCTGCCGGTGTCGACCAGGCGCTGGACTGCATCAGCCTGCTCGGCGGGATCGGGTTCACCTGGGAGCATGACGCGCACCTGTACTGGCGCCGTGCCATCAGCATCGCCTCCGCGGTTGGCGCGCAGGATATCTGGGCGGCGCGACTGGGAGATGCGGCCCTGCACACCGAACGCGACTTCTCGTTCATCGACGGGGATTCGCTGCCGGAGTTGCGGGAGCGCGTCGGGCGTGCGTTGGACGAGGTGCTGGCGCTTCCCGACGACGAGATCCCGTCGGAGGGATGGGCCCCGGCCCGGGGTGGATCCCGTCGCGCCCGGCTGGCGGCGGAGGGTCTGACCGCGCCGCACTACCCGCAGCCCTACGGGCTCGACGCCGGACCGGTGGAGCAGGCGGTGATCGGCGACGAGTTCGCCCGGCGCGGGCTCACCCAGCCCGACATGGGAATTGCCGAGTGGGTGCTGCCCACCCTGGTCGCGCACGGCAGCGAGGAGCAGCAGAAGCGGTTCGTCCCGGCCACCCTGCGTGGGGAACTCATCTGGTGCCAGTTGTTCTCCGAGCCCGGTGCGGGATCGGATCTCGCCGGCCTGTCCACCCGTGCCCGCAAGGTGGACGGCGGCTGGGTGCTCACCGGACAGAAGGTGTGGAACTCCCAGGCGCAGGAGGCGGATTGGGGAGTGTGCCTGGCGCGAACCGACGCGGACGTGCCGAAGCACGCCGGTCTGACCTACTTCCTCATCGACATGCACGCTCCCGGCGTCGACGTGCGGCCGCTTCGCCAGGTGACCGGGATCTGGGAGTTCAACGAGGTCTTCCTCGACGAGGTGTTCGTGCCGGATGACGGCGTCGTCGCCGGCCCGGGCGACGGCTGGCGGCTTGCGGTCACCACGCTGTCGAACGAGCGCCTGAAGATGGGATCGGCCAAGCTGGGCCACGGATCGGCGAACATGGTTCGTCGGCTGCTCGACCGCGACGAGTACGGGAGCACCCGGGACGAGGCCATGCGTGTCCTCGGCCGCAACACCGCCCGCGAGCTGTCGGTGGCGGCGCTGAACCTGCGGAGCGTGCTGCAGCGACTCCACGGATCGGAGGACACCACTGGGTCCCTGAACAGCGTGCAGAAGGTGTTCCACGCCATCGCCCAGCGCGATGGTTCCCGCGCGGTGGTCGCCCTGCTCGGACCGCTCGGCTGTGTGGGCAGCCCGGAAGAGCCGTATGTCCGTGACTACCTGGGAGTCCCGGCCGTCATGTTCGGTGGCGGAACCATCGAGATCCAGCTCAACGTCATCGCCCAGCGCGTGCTCGGCCTGCCGCGCTGACATGAACGTCACGCTGCTCGCGGATGGCCTCGGTTTCACCGAGGGCCCGATCTGCCTGCCCGACAACCGGATGGCCGTGGTGTCCATGAGTCGGGGCTCGGTCATCGTCCTCGAACGGGACGGCTCGGTCGTGGCCGAGCACCGGGTCGGGGGAGGCCCGAACGGCCTCGCGCTCGGTCCCGACGGTGAGTTCTATGTCGCCCAGAACGGTGGTATCTGGGCGGCGCATGCCGCGGCGGAACCGGGTATCCAGGTCATCCGCGACGGCGAGGTGTCGTACCTCGCGAGGGGGATGGGCGCGCCGAACGACCTGGCCTTCGGGCCGGACGGGCGGTTGTGGGTCACCGACTCGCGGGAACAGGTCGACTTCTCACGTCTGGAGAGGGCTCTGCCGGGTCGCGTCTGGGCCGTCGACATCGACAGCGGCGAAGCCGAACTGCAACTCGAGGGCCCGGTCTTCGTCAACGGGATCGCCTTTGACGGTGACCGGCTCTACCTCACCGAGACCGTCAGCGGACAGGTGTCGAAATATGATGTGACACAGGGACATACCATCGATCGGGCGAACGTGTACACGGTGACCGACGGGCATCCGGACGGTCTCGCCATCGACGGTGCCGGTCGACTCTGGGTCGCGACCACCAGCGGCGACCGCATCGACATCGTCGGTCCCGGGGGTGCGCTCGAGGCGAGCCACCGTCTGCCCGCGGGCAGTATGCCCACCAACATCTGCTGTGGTCCTACGGGTTCGGGGGAGTTCTACGTCACCGCGGCCGGGGCGGGGGCGGTCCTCAGGCTAGGGGGCTGCGCCGATCACCAATGACCGTGCGAGGTGCCGGTAGTGGTCTGCGATCTCGTCGATCGACAGGCGTCCGGAGGGTTCGAACCACTGGCACACCCCGTTGATCAGATCCATCAGCGCCAGGGTGGTGATCGCGACATCGCCGCGGGTGGCCTTAGGGCCCTGGATGGCGGCGACGACGTCGCGAATGGCCCGCTGGTAGGTGGCCTGCAGGCCCACGATCGTGTCCAGTTGGACGGGGGAGAGGGCGCCGCGGTTGCCCCGGATACTGAGCAGCTCGGTGTGCCTCTCGCTGCTGATCTTCAGGTGGAGGCCGATCGCGTCGTCCAGGCGGTCCCGGGGCGGGCGCGTCGAGTCGTTCAGCACCGGGAGGAGCGCGTCGTTGAAGTCGATCATGAACTGCCGGGATATCGCGAACAGCACATCCTGTTTGTTCCGATAGTGGTGGTACATCGTCGACGACGAGATCCCGGCGGCCTCGGCGATCTCGCGGATCGCGGTCATGCCGTAGCCGCGTTGGTGGAAGAGTCGCGCCGCTTCGACTCTGATCTGCTCGGCCACGTCGACACCGACCTCGAGACCAAGGTTTCTCGCCACTTCCACCTCCGACGTGAACCACCACCCGGTTCCAGGCGTCTTGCAGGGAAATCTAGCAGGACAACCGGCGCCCGGAACCGGTCGGCGCCCGGCGGGCGATCGAGGATCCTCCCGGTCGCCCCCTTCCACAGTGCGTCGACGGTGCGTCAGGTGCCCGGGATGACGCTGGTGCCGAGACGCCAGATCGTGTCCAACAGCTCCTGTCGGGAGGGGGTGACCTCCCGGCTCATGGCCTCAGCCATGAGCTCGCGGAACGCGCCGAGGAACGCGGCCGCGGCAAGTCGCGCATCGACGGTGGGATCGACCTCGCCGCTCCGTTGCGCGTGCACGATATTGCGCGCGGCCATGTCGATCTGGGTCGCGAGGCGTTCGGCGTCGGCCTGCGAAGCGGACGGCTCGCGCAGCCGCCTGCCCACGATGATCGGGGCGAGCGGATCCTCGCGCAGGAAGTCGATCTCCCTGGACAGGCGCAACCGCTCCCGCTCGATCCAGCCCAGATCCTCGGACACCGTGACGGCGAAGACCGCGTCGTCATAGGCGTCGTAGAAGGCGTGGACAACGGCGGCGACCAGGCCGTCCTTGGCGCCGAAGTATCGGTACAGCAGCCCTGGAGATGCCTCGGCGCGTGCCGCGACCTTCGCCACCTCCAGGGCCCCGCCCGTCTCCAGCAGTTCCGCGCGGGCGGCCTCGATGAGGCGCAGCCGGGTGGCTCCGCCCCTGGCCGTCAGCGCGTGGGGGGAAGCTTTGTCAGGGGACGATGACATTGTTCGGGTCCGGCTGCTCTTCCTTGGGTGCGGTGCTGTAGTCGCCGAACGGCGCGTCCCGCACGGCCACCATGGCGGAGACGCCCTGCTTGTCGGCCAGTTCGATGAATTCCAATGCCTCGGGGGTGTTTCGCATCAGCCCGTCGAGGATCGGTCCGAGCATCTGGGTGCTGGCCAGTCCCATGTTCTCATACGCCTGGTTCACGATGAGCTTCATCGCGGAGAGCTGGGAGACAGGAATGCTGGCGAGCTGCTCGGCCTGCCGTGCCACCTCGGCTTCGAGTTCCGCAAACGGCACCGCCTTGTTGATGAGTCCGATCTCCGCCGCCTCCACACCCGAGACGGGCTTGCCGGTGAGAGCGTACTCCTTGGCCTTCGCCAGCCCGAGACGGTAGATCCACATGCCGGAGAGGTGGCAGCCCCACATCCGCGCGTACGGCGTGCCGATCCGGGCATCCTCGGAGGCGATGACGATGTCGGCGCCGAGCGCCATCTCGCTGCCGCCGCCGAGACACCAGCCGTGGATCTGGGCGATCACCGGCTTGGGGCTTCGCCACATGCTCATGAACTTCTGGGTCGGGGCTTCCGAGGGCGCGGTCGCCATCACGAAGTCCTTGCCGGCGTCCCACTTCCCGTCGGTGTTCATCTGATCGCCCCAGTGGCTGAATCCGCCGCTGAAATCGTATCCGGCACAGAAGGATCGGCCGGCGCCGCGAACGACGATCACCTTGACCTCGGTGTCGCGGGTCGCCTTCGTCATGGCGTCCTGGAACTCGTCGGGCATCGGCGGAACGATGGTGTTCAGTCGATCGGGGCGGTTGAAGGTGATCGTGGCCACGGGGCCTGCGACGGAGTAGATCAAAGTCTCGTACATTTTCCACCTCTCATTGGTAAAGTGAATTCACTTTAGCTTTGGATCGACGCGGTTGTCTACCCCATTGACGGACTCGGGGTGACGTGGGTAACTTGATCCGCATTCGAGCGGTCGATCGATTGATCGACCCAATGTCTTTGGGCGCAAACATCATCCAGTCGATTGACGTGGATAGGAAGGCGGTCATCCGCCATGGAGTTGTCATCGGTCAGTCCCGCAACGGCCCCGGGCCCCGGGATGAAGGTCATCGTCACGGGTGCGGCTGGAGGGATCGGAGCAGCGCTTGTCGCGGCCCTGGCGGCGCTCGGATGTGAGGTCGTCGGGATCGACCGCCCCGGCACCACGCTGCCGGATGGAGTAGCGGCGATCCCGCTCCTCGAGGCCGACCTCGCGGACGAGTCGGCCGCGGCGGCCGCGGTCGAACGGGCGGTGTCACTGCTCGGGGGGCTGGACTGCCTCATCGGCGCCGCCGCCAGCGTCGCAACCGTGCACCGCGCCAAGTCGTTCTCCGCGGATACCTTCCGCCGGGATATCGAATCAAATCTGTTGTCCCAGTTCTGGACCGCACAGGCCGCCTACGCAGCCCTGGCCGAGAGCAACTGCGCGAACCTGGTCCTCTTCTCCTCGACGGGGGCCCTCGACGGCCTGCCCGGGCAGGTGTCGTACGGGGCCGCCAAGGCGGGAGTGCTCGGGCTGGTCCGGACGCTCGCCGCTGAATGGGCCGACTCCGGTATCCGGGTCAACGCGATCGTCCCCGGGCTGGTCGCGACCCCCAAGGTTCTCTCGATGCCGGACAGCACCCGTGATCGAGTGCTGCAGAACGTCGCGATGAAGCGCCTTGTCGGGGTGGACGAGGTGGTGGCGTCGGTGTTGTTCCTCATGTCGACGGGAGCCGGCGCCATCACCGGCCAGTCGCTGCGGGTCGACGGCGGCGCGGGGATCAACACCCAGGGCCTCTACCGCTGACCTGAGGTTCCCCCGAGCTCGTGAAAGGAGCTGTCGCAATGGAATACCGTGGCGTGGTCGACCCCGCGTTCGCCGCGGCGGCGGAGGAGTTCGAGCGGAACTTCACCGATCGCGGCGAGGTGGGTGCCTCCCTGTGCGTCCTGGTCGACGGCAGGCCGGTCGTGGACCTGTGGGGCGGTGTCGCCGATCCCGAGACGGGGCGGCAATGGGAACGGGACACGGTCGGTGTCGTGTTCTCGTGCACCAAGGCTGCCGTCGCGCTGTGTATCCAGCTGTTGATCGCGTCCGGCGAGATTCGCGAGGACCTGCCGGTGGCACAGGTGTGGCCGCAGTTCGCCGCGAACGGCAAGGGCGACATCACGATAGGAATGTTGCTCGATCACTCGGCGGGGATTCCCGTGCTCAGCGAGCCGCTCGGATCCGGCATGCTCGAGGACTGGGAGTACATGGTCGGCCGGATCGCGGACCAGGCGCCGTTCTGGCGGCCGGGCAAGCGGCACGGTTACCACCCGGTGACCTTCGGGTTTGTGCTCGGTGAGGTGGTTCGCCGCGTCACCGGCTCGTCGATCGGCGGGTTCTTCGCGGCGGAGATCGCTGGTCCGCAGGGACTCGACTTCTGGATCGGACTGCCGCAGGAGATCGAGCCGCGTATCGCTCCGATCGTCAAGGGGATCACCGGCGAGGTCACCACCACACCGTTCCTCGATGCCGCCCTTCACCAGCGCGGTTCGATCCCGAACCTCTTTGTGTTCAACTCGGGGGACTGGGCTCGCAAGGGGGTGAACACCCGCGCCGGCCGGGCGGCGGAGATTCCCGCGGCCAACGGTGTCACCAACGGGAGAGGCCTCGCGCAGATGTACGCGAACGCCCTTCTCGATCCCGTCGTGGGAGGTCTCGGACGTCTCGAATCGGCTCCGGCGCACTCGATGCCGGTGTCCGACGGCTTGGACGCGACACTGCTGATGCGAACCAGGTTCCGTGGCGGATTCATGCTGTCGATGGACAACCGCGCGGAGCTCGGCGACGGCCACAGCATGCGAATCGGGAGCCAGGCGTTCGGCCACTGTGGATCGGGCGGCTCGATCGGGTTCGCCGACCCCGAGCTCGGCCTCAGCGTCGGCTACACCATGAACAAGCAGGGCCAGGGGACGCTGCTCAACGAGCGCGGACGGGCCCTCGTAGATGCCATCTACCGCTCACTCGGCCAGACCGTCCCGCCGCCGCCGGCGCGACGAGCGCCGCAACTCGAACAGGATCAACGATGACTTCCTCCAACGAACAAGACGATTCGACACGGACAGACGTGCTCATCCTCGGAGCCGGGTTCTCCGGACTCGCGGCGGCCGCGATGATCTCCCGCGCGGGTGGTCTCGACTACCTGCTCCTCGAGCAGGGCGATGATGTCGGCGGGACGTGGCGCGAGAACACCTACCCGGGGTGCGCGTGCGACATCCCCTCGCCGCTCTACTCGTTCTCCTTCCGGCAGAACCCGGACTGGCGCCACCTCTTCGCGCCGCAACAGGAGATCCTGGAGTACCTCCGCGACACCAGCGCGGAACTTCGTATCACCGAGCGTATTCGCTTCGGCACCAAGGTCACCGGTGCCGACTGGGACGAGCAGGACGGGTCCTGGCGGGTCGACACGGCGGACGGCTCGGTCTTCCGGGCACGATTCCTGGTTTCCGCGATGGGGGTCCTGCACCACGCCTCCTACCCGAAGCTGCCCGGCATCGAGAACTTCCAGGGACCGGTGTTTCATTCCGCGCACTGGGATCACTCGTGCGACCTCGACGGCAAGCGAGTGGCCGTCGTCGGCACCGGCGCGAGCGCGATCCAGTTCGTTCCCGCCATCGTCGACCGGACCGCCACGCTCGCGCTCTTCCAGCGGACCGCCCCGTGGATCGTTCCCAAGGTCAATCGAGCGTTCAGCGAGGACGAACGGGAAGAGATGCGCCGCAACCCGATCAAGCGATGGAATCGCCGCGCGCGTCTGTTCTGGATCCACGAGAAGCGGGCCAAGGGATTCGTCTCGGATACCTCGAAGATGGGGCCCACGAAGGCCCTGGCCTCGAGCCATTTGAAGAAGCAGATCCGTGATCCCGAGCTGAGGGCAAAGCTCACCCCCGACTACGAGATCGGCTGCAAGCGACTGCTCATCTCCAGCGACTACTACCCGGCCCTCGCCAAGCCGCACGTCGACGTCGTCACCGCAGGCGTCGAGGAGGTCCGTGCGCAGTCCGTGGTCGCCACGGACGGAACCGAATACGACGCCGACGTCCTCATCTTCGGCACCGGCTTCGATGCGCAGAACAGCCTCAGCCGGGTGCCGATCCGGGGCCGCGACGGCGTGGCCCTCGGTTCGCAGTGGGAGTCGGGTCCGGAGGCGTACCTGGGAACGACCGTGGCGGGCTTCCCGAACCTCTTCCTGCTGTGCGGCCCGAACACGGGCCTCGGGCACAACTCTCAGGTCTTCATGATCGAGGCACAGGCCGAGTACATGGCCAAGTGCATGCGATACGCGGGCCGCGGCGGCGTGATCGAGGTCCGGCGCGACGCCCAGGATCGCTTCAACCAGTTCCTGCAGGGGCGGCTCTCCTCGACCGTGTGGCAGGCCGGTGGATGCAAGAGCTGGTACCAGGATCCCGCCACCGGGCGCAACACGCTGCTGTGGCCCAGATCGACGTTGTCGTACTGGCTGCGCACCCGCTTCGTGCGGCGTTCCGACTATCTGCGGCACGCCAGGGCCACCGTCTCACAACCGTCCGTCACCACCGGCTGAGCCGCACGGTGCACGCACTCGTTCCGAATCCCAGCGGACTCCTCACTCATCTCAGAAAGGCCCCGCAATGACGACCATTCCCGAACTGTTCCAACGCAATGCCGACCTGTTCCACGACAAGCCGGCGCTCACCCATGACGGAGTGACGCTCACCTGGGGCGAAGCCCAGTTGAGCATCGCCCGGATCGCGCTGGGCCTGTCCCGGCTCGGTGTCCGGAAGGGCGATCGCGTCGCGATCATGATGTCGAGCCGCCCGGAGCACTGGTTGACGGACCAGGCGGCGGTGCACCTCGGTGCCCTTCCGGCCACGGTCTACGGCACCATGCCGTCCTCCCAGATCGCCTACGTGGCGAATCACAGCCGGGCGCGTGTGGCGGTGCTAGAGGGAGCTGACGAGGTCGAACGCTGGCTCCCGGTGCTCGACCAACTCCCCGAGCTCGAGCACGTCGTCGTGCTCGATCCGGAGGCGTGTGTGGCCGGCGACGAGCGCTTCGTCAGGTGGTCCGACGTGGTGACGGAGGGGACGGACCTCGAGGCGTTCGAGGCTGTCTGGCGGGAGATCACCGAGGACGATCCGGTGACGCTGATTTACACCTCTGGGACGACCGGCGTGCCCAAGGGGGTGTTGCTGACGCACCGCAACGTGATCGCCAATGCGGAGGCGAGGGACGCGGCGGCGCCCACGCCCGAACACTTCCGCAGCGTCTGCTACCTGCCCCTCGCGCACATCGCCGAGCGCATGGTGTCGGTCTACATGATCGTTCACAAGGCAGGCCACGTGACCTTCTGCCCCGATCCGAGTCGGCTGGTGGAGCAGCTCGTCCGGACTCGCCCGACCAGCTTCTTCGGTGTCCCCCGAATCTGGGAGAAGCTCGCCGGGGCGCTGCGTTCGCGGCCGGGTTCGTCTGCCGCGGACGTCGGACTCGACGAGGTCCTGTGGGCCTGCAGTTCGGCTGCTCCGCTTTCGGTCGCTGTGCAGGAGTACTTCCGGTCGCTGGGAGTCTCGATCGTCGAGGCGTGGGGGATGACCGAAGCGACCGGTGTGGTCACCTCCACCAGCGCGGAGGATTTCCGGTTCGGTTCGGTCGGTATCCCTATCCCGGGCACCGAGATCAAGCTGCTGGAGGACGGCGAGATCCTCGTGCGCGGTCCGATCGTGTCACCGGGCTACCTCCAGGAGGACGGATCACTCGTCTCCGTCACCGACGACGACGGCTGGATGCACTCGGGCGACGTAGGACGAATCGACGAGGACGGGCATCTCTACATCGTCGACCGCAAGAAGGACCTGATCATCACCGCGGGCGGGAAGAACATCGCGCCCGCCGCGGTGGAGGCGCTGCTGACCAAGCACCCCCTGGTCGGTCAGTCGCTGGCCTACGGCGACCGCCGGCCGTACCTGGTCGCACTCATCGTTCTCGACCAGGAAGCGGCTGCGGCGTGGGCGACCTCGCGTGACATCGCCTTCGCCACACCGGCTGAGCTCGCCACACATCCCGATGTGATCGCGGAGATCGACCGCGCGGTCGATCTCGCCAACGAGGACCTCGCTCGGGTGGAACAGGTCAAGCGCTATCGGGTGCTTCCGACGGAATGGACCCCGGAAGGCGGCGAACTCACCGCGAGCCTGAAGATCAAGAGGCGTGCCGTGCACGAGAAGTACGGCGACGTGTTCGACGCCCTGTACGCGTAGCGCCCCGCCCCGCCCCGGATCGGACCGGGGCGGGTTCACCACGGGTCGTGCTTCGAATACGGAGTCAGCCAGGGTGCGCGCCTCGGCCGTACACGGTCATCCGATTCGGCGGATGAGGTCGGCCTCGCGCCGGCCGGAGAGAAGCGCGCCATGGACCGTGGAGGATTCGGTGGCGTGCGTGGCCTCACCGGCGAAGAAGACTCGGTTGCCAACCGGTTCGGCGACGATGTCCCGGTCGTCGGGGGTGGAGTCGATGCCGGGGTAGGAGTAGGAGCCGCGGGCGTAGGGGTCGGACGACCAGCGAGTGATCCGATAGTCGCGGGGTTCGGGCACACTCTCGCCGTACATGGCGCGCAGGGCGAGCATCCCCTCGGCGACGGTGGCAGTGTCGTCGAGGGTTTCGATGCGGCGCGCGACCGACCCGCCGCGCAGCGCGGCGATCACGGGCACCCCGGTGACGCTTTGTAGCGGAAACCATGCGGCCATCGGATCGTTCGGCACGCCGAATTGGGCGATGAGCTCGGCGTCATCCCAGAACTGGGTGTCGAAGCGTAGATACAGCTTGTTGTAGACGCCCATGCCGAGGCGTCGGATCGCCTCCTGTTTCTTCGCTGGCAACGGCGGATCGAAGGTGACGGCATCGGTCTTCAGCACCCCCAGCGGCAGGGTGACGACCACGTGATCGGCATGGAAGACACCGTGGTCGGTGTGC
This sequence comes from Rhodococcus sp. OK611, assembly GCF_003050885.1. NCBI lineage: Bacteria > Bacillati > Actinomycetota > Actinomycetes > Mycobacteriales > Nocardiaceae > Rhodococcus > Rhodococcus sp. OK611. The sequence goes on along the minus strand of NZ_QAOZ01000008.1, from coordinate 196,475 downwards.
ACCCGAACCCCGGTGGTGTCGTGGGCGATCCGATCGACGACATGACCCAATCGCACGTCCAGGCCCTCGGCGAGCCGGGTCGGGATCTCGTCGTAGCCGCGGGGAAAGACCACCTGATCGCCGCCGTGGCTCACGTGGTGCTGGCCGACCCACAGCGGGACCTGTTCGGGGTCGGCGCCGAAAGAGTCCTGGATGAAGTGGTGGACGGTGTTTCGGACGCGGTCGGCACGGATGCCGGTCAGGCGCAGCTGCGTCAGCACCAGGTCGATCGCGGCGGCGAAGGAGGTGTTCGCGAACCGTGGGAGCGCGGACAGCACCTGTATTGCGGCCAGGGCCGCCGCTGCGTCGGCTTCGTGCTCCGCCATCTCGGCCGCGGTCAGGTGGTCGCCGCCGCTGTAGGTGGTGATGACGTTCTGATTGAGCACCACGGTGGGGAGCTTGAACTCGTCGCGCAGCTCGGTGACGGGGTTGCCGTCGATGCCATGGATCCAGGAGGCGCCCAGGTCCAGCGGCATGTCTCGCCAATTGCGATCGGTCCACAATCGACCTCCCATGCGGTCGCGCGCTTCGAGCACTGTCACCCGGCGTCCATCTCGGGCGAGGTCGCGTGCTGCGGTGAGCCCCGCGATGCCGGCTCCGATCACCAGCACAGAACCGGTGCCCGGCGTCGATGCGTTGGCGCTGCGGCGCCCGAAGCCTGCGGCCGATGTGGTTGCGAGGATCGCGGCTCCGATAAGCACGGACCGTCGGTTCGGACTCATGGTGGTTCCTTCCTTGGACCCTCTGAGGCGGTACAACTAAGGCCCTTATGGTACATCGATGTACCAGATATCGCGCTGCCTGAAGTGCCGGGCGCCCAACGATCCTCGAGAACTCAGTCGCGCTTGGCTGCCCCGTGCAGGATCATCGAGAGGAGGAAATCGGGTGCCTGCCGGGAGCCCATTTGCTCGTCGAGGACCAGGTACCAGGCGGTCTCCGCCAGCCCGAAGAGGGTGAAGGACAACCACTGCGGCGGCAGTTCGGGGCGGATGTGGCCCTCGCGCTGGCCGCGGGCGAAGAACTCGTCGAGACGGTTCATCAGGTCCTCGGCCCGCGCGACCAGTGCCGGCTGGCTCAGGAGATGCGGTTCCAGGGACAGGACTCCCCAGATCTGGGCCAGCGGCAGAAAGTTGTTCGTCAGTGCGGTCAGTGCGGTCTGGAAGTCCGCTGTGCCGAGTTCGGCGGCGTCGAGTGCCTCGGCCGCCCTGGCATGAATGCGGTCGGCCAATGCGGTGACGAGTGTCTCGCGAGTCGGAAACAATCGCGTCAATGAGGTGCGGCTGATCCCGGCTGCCTGTGCGATCGACTGCATGGATGCGCCCCTGTCGCGTGCCAGAACGGGGGTCGCGGCGGCCAGGATGGTCTCTCTCATCGTTGACACGCGATCATCGTAGTTGGGGATCGTCTCCGCTCCCGTGCTCGCTTGCGCGTGTGGCTACCGCACGACCAGGTCGTGATCGGTGGCGCTGAGGGTGATGGGCGCCACGCGCTTGCCCCGCGACCAGTCCCGCACGAACGCGTCGAGGGTCGGGTCTGCGCCACGCGCGTCGTAGGCGGCGCGGGGTACCTCGATCGCGCCGACCAGATGCCTCGGCTGATCGTCGAGGCCGGTACCGCGCGGCCCCAAGCGCAGGCCGTCCGCGGTGTGTAGAAGCACCGGGATCGTCTTCCCGTCGGGGGCGGTGACCGTGGCGGGCCGGGTGGTCGCGGCCGGATCGAAATGCTCGACGGACAGCCGGTAGGCCGAGGGACCGGCGTGCAAGCCGGCCTCGTCGAGCAGGCGCGGATCGAGGATCGAGTACGGAACCTGCGCCTCGACGAGCAGCTCGGCGTCGATCAGGGTGTCGCGCGCGGGCAGCTGCGCCGACAGATTCCACGGCGCGGGCGGTGCCAGGGTGTCCGACGACCGGTCCGACGGCGGATTCTTCAACGGGGTTCCGGGCAGGGGCGCGCCGGTGGCCGCGAACGACCAGGCCGGCGCATTCAGGTCTTTGTGCCAGAAGCCGGACCTGCCGTCCTGGCGTCCGGCGACTCGCAGCTCACGACGGTCCGGACCCACGCCGGTGGAGTGCACGCTGATGGCCGAGGTGATCTCGCCGGGGATCTTGGGCTGGTGCACCCAGTCCTGTGCGGGTAGCTGGATCGCCGCGAAGTGGTGGAACCACGACTCGAACGCCGAGTTCGGGGCGGTGGGTTTGCCGCTCTCGTCATCCCAGCTGTATCGGAAGAACACCGAGTCTCCGCCGGTACCGTCGATGTCGTAGTTGCGGGTGTACATGTCGCCGTACTTGTTCATCACGAAAGTGGTTGAAGCCGAGGAAGACAGCGCGATCGATTGGAAGCGCCCGCCGACGGGGCCGCCGATCTCGTAGCTGTCGTCGTCGGGCAACCACGGGTCGGCGTACGTGATGCGGCTGCCGTCCCCGGTCAGCGTGGGCACCATCGTCATCTTCGCGAGCCCGAAGTAGTGGATCCGGCCGGCGACGTCCGCGTAGGTCTGGTTGTCCCAGGGTGATCCGACGCTCAGCGCCCAGGCGCCGGGATCCCCGCCCGGAAGCCGCTTGCCCTTGCCCAGCCACAGCGGCGCCCCGAACGACGAGGTCCAGTTCCAGAAGAGCGGAGCCTGCGAGGCGTTGTCCATGGTGTAGATCCACCCGTCCTCGTCGACCGCGATCAGCTCGTCGTCGTCCACCGAGATCCCGACCAGGCGATCGCGCAGGCACGTCGGCAGCGGCGCGTATCGCCACGGCTCGGGATTGGCGCCGTTCCACGACCGGGGCCGGGTCAGCAACGCATTTCCGGCCAGCGCGTAGTCCCAGAACTTGTTGAACTGAGTTGTCTGGGTGCGCAGTTCGACGCTCGCCGGCGCGCCCGACCCCGCGAACTCCGGCAGCCCCGCCAACCCGTCCCTGGCTCCGAATGATGGCAGGCCGGGCGGTACCTGCGCGGTGCCGAACGGGACGCAGTCGGCGGGTGCGCTCGATGCGGGCGCGGCCATCGCGGCAGGCACCGACGCGGTCAGCGCCACAACCGCAATCGAGCACACGACGGCGGTGCGAACTCGCGATCGGGGGGCATCGTCGAGATAGGTAGGAATGCTCACGACATGAAACATCAACTGCCATTGATGGTTTGTTACATGTCCCAGGTCGACGGCCTCGCTCGACCAGACCTCCGGCCCAATCCTCGGTGATGATCCCTGCTCCACATCCCCAAGCCGACGAGGTGACTGTGGCATGTTCCAATGGGAAGAGGCGCGGACAGGGGGAAATGGTCGCGGCGGAAGCGAAGTGGGCCGACGCGGCCGACTTCGCTACAAGGGGAGGGGTTGCAGTGCGCATGGTCCTTGGGGGACGGGCCCGGCGATCGCGTGTCGTCGTCGCGGCGGGGTCCGCGTTGCTCATCGGGTTCGCGGGGAGCGTCACTGCCACCGCGGCGCCGGTCTCGGAGGTGGGTGTCCCTCCTGGGTTTGCCGAACAGGAGCTCCGCTGGCGTCCGTGTCCGTCGGACCTCCTCGACCACGCGCTGGCCGGCGGCGGCTACGCGGCGGCCCGATCGGCCGTACTGCCCGGTCTCGACTGCGCACGCATCCGCACCCCGCTCGACTGGGCGCATCCCGCCGACGGGCGCGAGGCGACGTTCTGGATCTCGAGGCTTCCCGGTACAGGCAGTGCGACCACACCGCTGCTGACCAGCACCGGCGGTTCGGGCGCCGGTACCCTCCTCGATCCGCACAGCTTCTCCGGCGGAATGCCGAAGCTCCGGGAATCGTTCGACCTCGTCGGTTTCGACGCGCGGGGAACATCCACGTCGTCGACGGCGCAGTCCTGCGATCCGGCCGTTTCCGGGGATCCGGGCCTCCTCGGGACCGGGCCGCGGGAGGGCTACGACATCCTCGACTTCTCGGCGCCCTCCGTGGCCCGTCAGCTGGACGACGCCCGGCGGTGGACCGAGCGATGCCTCGCCGGGGCGGCCACGACCCCGGATGGCGCGTCGACGGCACCCTACGTCACCTACTGGCAGACGGTGCGTGACCTCGACCTGGTGCGGGAGCTCCTGCGCGCGGACAAGTGGAGCTACCTCGGGGTGTCGCAGGGGACCGCGCTCGGGCGAGAGCTGGCGCGGACCTTCCCCGGCCACGTCGACCGATGGGTGCTCGATTCCGTCGTCGATCCGCTCAGGAGCCCGAACGCGGTTCTGCAAGAACGGTATCGGGCCCGGCAGCAGGCCGTCGAGACCGAGTTCGCGCCCTGGGCCGCGACCCGCGGAACCGTCCTCGGGGACAACGCGGAGCGGGTACTGGCATCGATCACGACGCTCCGCGCCGACCTCGCCGCCCGGCCCATCCGGCTTCCCGGGGGTCAGGCGTTCACCTCGAACGACCTGAACCCCATCCTGTTCGGCGTCGGGAACGCCGCCAACGAGGCCGTGCTGTCGAAACTTCTGACGATTCGCGCGGCGGTGCAAGGGGGTTCGTCACCCGCGTCGGTCCAGGCGGTCGTCGCGATGGTCTCCCAGTTCCAGCTCTCGCCGCTGATCGACCGCGAGCTGGGTGCCGTTCTCTCCGGCGCCCCGCGGCAGGGCTGGTGGACGGCCTACAACTGCAATGCCGCGGAATGGAGCCACGACACCAATGCCGTCCTCGCGGAGCAGCAGTGGGCGGCCGAGCAGGCGCCGCTGACGTACCTCGGGATGGGGTTCTCCGCCGTGTGCGCGCAGTGGCCGTTTCCTGGGCGGGCGGATTCGCAGTCGGAGTGGGGCGAGGTGCCGGGCATGCTGCTGATCACCAACGAGCGTGACGCCGTCACACCGGCCGGCGGCGCGCGCGCCCTCCGCGACCTGGTCGCCGGTTCGCGACTGGTCACAGTGGAGGGCAAAGCCGCCCACCTCGTCCTGCCCCAGCGGACTCCGTTCGGGCTCCCCGGCGGCGTTCCGGGAACCAGCTCGTGCGCCACGGACATCGCCGTCCGCTACCTGACGGCCGGTGAACTGCCGAGGAAAGACCAAACCTGCAAACCCAATTGAGCCTGGAGGCCATGGTGAACAGCGAGACGTCGAAGCGATCGCGGCCGCGCCGCGTCCTCCGTGTTGTCGGTCGGGTGATCGCCGGCGTCGTCGCTCTGGCCGTCCTCGCCGTTGCGGTCTCGGCCGGCTTCCATCGGTGGCAGACACCGCGCGACAAGGCGGCCATCGAGGAAGCGATTGGTGCCGATCACCGCTATGTCGAGGTGGACGGGCGCCGGATGAGCGTCGCGGTCCAGGGATCGGGACCGCGCACCATCGTCATGATGCCCGGACTGGGCACGCCGGAACCCATCCTCGGCTTCGCCCCGCTGGCTCGTCGCCTGGCGGAGAAGAACACGGTCGTCACCGTCGAGTACTTCGGGCTGGGCCTCAGTGACGGCACCGACGCCCCCCGCACCAGTGAGGCGATCGTGACCGAGACGCGGGCCGCGCTGCGCGGTCTGGGGCTGAACGGTCCTTATGTCCTGATGCCCCATTCGATCTCGGGTCTGTATGCGACGTGGTGGGCCACGCACCGGCCGGACGAGGTTGCCGCCGTTGTGGGCTTGGACGACGAGCGCTACACCTCGGACGGCGCCAAGGGCGAACCGACTGGCCGGGCTGGATGTCCAAAGTCACCTCTGTCGGCGGCATCCGCGACCTGATCGCCCTGGACAAGCGCACCGATTACCTGGGCCTGGTGGCCGACTATCGTCAGAGTCTCGGCGATGCCGCCGAGTACACCCCGGACCAGCAGGACCGGTACCTGGGGGCGTACTCCTGGGTGTTGAACCCGACGATGCTGGACGAGGTCGCCCGCGAGCCGGAGAACGTGCGAGCGGTCGAGGGGGCCGTGTTCCCGCCGACGTTGCCGGTCCTGTCGATTTTGGCTGCCTCCTCGCTCGAGGCGGAACCGGAGTGGGGGCCCTCACACCGCGCGGCGATCAGCAATCCGTCGATCCAGCAGGTCGCGATCCTCGACGGCCATCACTATCTGTTCCACGTTCAGGCGGCGACGATCGCCGCGCTGACGGAGCGTTTCCTCGACGACCACGTCAAGGCGCCCTGAGCCGGCGAATTGTGGTCTTGTTGATTTGAGTGATTCTGGGCCTGTCGGCGATTCCGGAAAGTGGGCACGATTCGGTGCATGGAGCAGATCAGGAGATACGCCGACCTCGCCAGAAGTGACCGATCCGATCTCGACGCGGTGCTGGACGCCGCTGCGGTGGGCACCCTCTCGACCGTGGTGGACGGACTGCCGTGGGTGGTGCCCATGCTCTACGCCCGCGGCGGTGACCGCATCGTGCTGCACGGGTCGACGGGTGCCGGCGCCCTGCGGCACGTCGCGGCCGGCGCGCCAGTGGCGTTCTCGGTGACGATGCTCGACGGGATCGTGGTGGCGGACACCCTGTTCGACTCCACGGCCAACTATCGGTCGGCCGTCGTGCGGGGCCGCCTGACCGCGTTCAGCGGGGACGGTGCGGTGGATGCCCTCGACTTGTTGTCCGATGCGCTGATCCCCGGCCGGAGCTCGGAGGTGCGCACCCACACGAAGAAGGAGCTCGCGGCGACCCTGGCGATCGCCCTGCCGATCGAGCCGGGCTGCTGGACGGTCAAGGTGCGCGACGCGCCACCGCCCGCGCCGTCGGCTGCCTCCGGCGACTGGGCGGGCGTGGTCCCGCTGCGGACCGTGGCCGGTGAGCCGGAACCCGCACCGTGGGTGCGGGAGGGCGTCCCGGAACCGGAATCCGTGCGCCGACTGGTCACCGCGGTGAGGGTGTGACGACCTCCATCGGCCAAACCCCTAGTGACAGCATGCTGTCTATATGACAGAATGCTGTCATGAGGAACCAAGTGGTGCACCTGGCCATCTACGACACCCTCGCGGACTGGGAGACCGGTCACGCCATCGCGCACATCAACCAACGTCAGTGGCAGCGCGAACCGGGTCGCTACTCGGTGTCCACCGTCGGGCTGACCCTGGACCCGGTGACCAGCAGCGGCGGCGTGCGCATGATCCCGGACCTCCTCCTGGCCGATCTCGACCCCGGGGACAGCGCGATGCTGATCCTGCCCGGGGCCGATACCTGGATCGGGGGCGACACCCTGGCGCCGTTCGCGGCAAAGGCGCGCGCGTTTCTCGACGCGGGCGTGCCGGTCGCGGCGATCTGCGGCGCGACCTACGGGCTCGCGGGCGAGGGCCTGCTCGACGACCGTGACCACACCAGCAACGTCGCGTACTTCCTGGCCATGACCGGCTACGCGGGCGGCGGCCGGTACCGGGACGAGCCCGCGGTGACCGATCGGAACCTGATCACCGCGGGCGCGACGAACCCCGTCGAGTTCGCCCGCGAGATCCTGGGGCGCCTCGATGTCTACACCCCGGAGGTGCTCGACGCCTGGTATCGGCTGTACGCGCACTCGGACGCGAGCGCGTTCGAGGTGCTGCAGGCGGCGACCGCGCAATGACCGAGCCGAAGCCGTCGGAGCTGCTCGCCGGCGCCGCCCTGACCGCGTTCCGGCTCAACGGCCAGTTCCTGGCGGTGGCGGAGCAACTGGCCCGGCCGACCGGTCTCACCGCCGCGTGGTGGCAGGTGCTCGGCGCGATCGTCGACGAACCACTGCCGGTCGTGGGCATCGCGCGGGCTATGGGCATCACCCGGCAGAGCGTGCAGCGGATAGCGGACCTGATGGTGGACAAGGGATTCGCGGAGTACCTGCCGAATCCCGCCCACCGCCGGGCGAAGCTGCTGCGTCTGACCGCCCAGGGTCGGGCGGCGATGCGGCGCATCACGCCCGACCAGCGGGCCTTCGCCGACCGGCTCGCGAATCAGCTGGGGGTCGAGGAACTCGGCCGTGCGCTGGAGGCGCTGGAACAGCTGTCGGCGGCCCTCGACGTGCTGGCGGACTGACCCGCCGAGAGGGGGCCCGGTCCCGAATCCGTCAGCGCGGGACGTCACCCGCGTTGCGCAGCACAGCCCGGTTCGATGCGATATCCACGCGCACCAGCGGCGGTGCCCCGTCCGCGTCGTCCTCGCGATGCATCAGGGACACCTGGCGCTGCTCGAACTCGTGATGCTTCGAGCCCTGGAACATCGCCGTGACCTGCTCGAAGCCGGTGGCCGACACGGTGCCGCGCCCACCGCGGCGGGTCCACGGCAGGAAACGGCCGCCGGTGAGGCGATTGAACAGGGTCTCGGCGAACGCGGCCAGGACGAGCAGGCACACCAGCCCCGGAATCGTCATCGCGAACAGCATCCCCATGCGGTCCGAGTGTAGGCGCGATCTCGAGGATGTGGATCGGACGTCGGCGGTTCGGCATGCTGTTTCGGTGACCACGCGATACCCGCCGATCGAGCCGTACGAGACGGGCCTGCTCGATGTGTCCGACGGGCATGTCCTCTACTGGGAGAGCGTCGGCGACCCTGACGGGGTGCCGGTGCTGTTCCTGCACGGCGGTCCTGGCTCCGGCGCTACCGCCGGTGCCCGACGGTATTTCGACCCGGCGCGGAGCCGGGCGGTGCTGTTCGATCAGCGCGGCTGCGGCCGCAGTCGCCCGCTCGCGGACGGACCCGACGCGGACCTCTCCTCGAACACCACCGCTCACCTGGTGGCGGACATCGAGCGGCTGCGCGAGCATCTGGGTATCGACCGGTGGATCGTGAGCGGGATGTCGTGGGGTGTGACGCTGGCACTGGCCTACGCGCAGCAGCACCCCGGCCGGGTGCCGGCGATGGTGCTCGGCGCGGTGACCGCCGGCACCCGCGTCGAGATCGACTGGATCACCCGCGCGATGGGGCGGGTGTTCCCACAGGAGTGGGAGCGATTCGTCGAGGGGGTCCCCGAGGCCGAGCGCGGTGGTGATCTCGCGGCGGCCTACGCGCGGCTGCTGTCCGACCCGGATGCGGCGGTTCGTGAGGAGGCGGCCAGGAAATGGTGCGAGTGGGAGGAGGCGCACGTGTCCCTGGTGCCTGACTGGCAACCGAGCCAGCGGTACTCGGATCCGTTGTTCCGCAGCATCTTCGCACGTATGGTCACGCACTACTGGAGCAATGACTGCTTTCTCGAGGAGGGGCAGGTCATGGCCTCGATGAACCGGATCGCAGCGATCCCGGCCGTTCTCGTCCACGGTCGCTACGACGTGTCCGGTCCGTTGGACACCGCGTGGCGGATGGCCCGGCTGTGGCCGGCGAGTCGGCTCGTGGTCGTCGACGATGCGGGGCACGGAGGCGGTGGCTTCGTCGCGGAGTTCACGGCAGGCGTCGATGCAATGCTTGCCCGCGTTCTGAATCCCTAGCTGATAGCCTCCGGGAGTCGCCGAAAGACGACCGTGACACATTCGAGGAGGTGAGACCCGTGAACGCTGTATCCACTGGGTGCTCCCCCTGTTCTTCACGGTCGGGCGACTGAAATAGACGTCGCCGGGAGCGCCCCCACAAGGCAATCCCGAAAGGCAACGACCTATGCATTTCACTGCGGAGACATCGTCGAACGGTGTCGTCGAACGCAATTTCACTCTGGGTGACATCACCGGCCTGCTCTGGTCGCCGGCATCCGGCTCCGAGCCCGCGCCGCTGGTGCTGATGGCGCACGGTGGCGGCCAGCACAAGAGTTCTCCGGGAATCCTGGCCCGCGCGCACCGGTTCGTGAGGGCCTGCGGTTTCCACGTCGCCGCCCTCGACGCGCCCGGGCACGGTGAGCGGCCCCGAACCGCGGCGGACGAGCAGCACATCGCCGTCCTGCGGCAGGCTCAGGCCGCGGGCGAGCCGCTCGGCCCGGTCGTCGTGGAGATCCACAAGGACCTCGCAGCTCGCGCCGTGCCGGAATGGCGGGCGACGCTGGACGCTCTCCTAGCGTTGCCGGAGATCGGCGCCGACGTCCCGGTCGGCTTCTGGGGCATCATGCAGGGCACCGGGATCGGGGTGCCGTTGACGGCGGCCGAGCCCAGGATCGCCGCGGCCGTCTTCGGTTGCCTCGGGCATGAATCGCTGACCGAGGCTGCGGCACAGATCACCGTCCCGATCGAGTTCCTGCTCCAGTGGGACGACGAGCACGTCGAACGTCAATCCGGTCTCGCTCTGTTCGACGCCTTCGCCTCGAAGGAGAAGTCGTTGCACGCCAACGCCGGCGGGCACGTCGACATGCCCAGATTCGAGATGGACAGCGCGACCCGCTTCTTCGCCCGTCATCTCGGACAGGTCGGTGCGTCACCGGCCTGACGTGACGGGAATCGGGTCGTGTTGTTCGGAATCCGGCCCCGGGATTCGGTCGCTTATGTATAAATGGGTCGTCCCTCGAGTCGGTCGAGGCGGCAGATCCCAACGGTGAGAAGGAGTCTCGATGCTGGTGTTCGACCCCGTCATCTCGTTGTTCAACGAGATCGCCAGTGCGCTCGGTTCTAGCGACTTGGTCGTCGAGACCTAGGACCACTCCGGAAACGGTGGGTCGAGTCACTGGATTCGACCCACCGTTTCCGTGTTCGGGGGTGTCCGCGGTCGCGGCGCCCCACGAGTTCAGATGTCGAAGTACGTGCCGGGCACCGGCGTGTGCAGGCGTGCGTCGAGTCCGGCGGACTCGAACGCCGCCGCGAACCGGTCCGCGCCCTCGGTGAAATGCGCCCAGCCGTCGGTGTGCACGGGGATGACGACGGACGGGTTGAGGATCCGGGCCACCTCGACCGCCTCCGCCGACGTCAGGGTGACCGGCACCGGGAAGCGGCCGGGATCCGCGGCCCCGGCGAAGAGGACCGCGATGTCGACGGGGCCGAGCCGTTCCCCGATCTCGCGGGTCAGCTCGACGGACGCGTTGTCCCCCGAGACGTAAATCGTGGGAATCCCCTTGGCGCTGAGCACGAACCCGGTGACCGTGCCGGTGATCGGTTCGCATCCGGCGGGGCCGTGCAGCGCCGGGACCGCCGTGACGGTGAGTTCGCGGCCGTCCGGGGCGGTGACCGTCGTGTGGTCCCACGGTGCGAGTCCGGTCACCCCGGCCAGTCGCCCGGCCGCCTCCGGCGTGGAGAGCACCGTTTCGACCCGGCCGAGCAGTCGGCGGCCCGCGTCGTCGAGATTGTCCGCGTGCTGATCGTGCGACAGGAGCACGAGGTCGATGGGGCCGAGCGCCTCCGCGGGGAGCGCGGGCGCGGTCAGCTTGGTCAGGGTGACGCCGCCCTCGTAGCTGCCCGGCTCGTCGAACGTCGGATCGGTGAGGATGCTCAGGCCGGCCACCTTCAGGTGCAGGGTGGGGCCACCCACGAGGACCGCCCGAACGCCGTGCGCCGCTGCGGAACCGGTCGATGTCGTGCTCGCTGTTGTCGAGGTCATGCCCCAAGCATCGGCCGTTCGCCCAGGCGGGACCAGTGGCCCTCAGGACATGTTTCGCTAAGATCGGGCCATGGTCAGTTCGGTCGCGGTGATTGCCTTTCCCGACATCAGCCCGTTCCACCTCTCGGTGCCGTCGCTGGTCTTCGGGCACGCGGAGAACCGCGGCACGGCGCCGCGCTACCGGGTCACCATCTGCGCCGAAGATCCGGGCATCCTGCCCACCAACGCCGGCTACGACGTCGCGGTGCGGAGTTCCCTCGACGCGCTGGTCGAGGCGGACACGGTGGTGGTCCCGAGCTGGGTGCAGGCCCGCCGGCCGTCGGATGCGTTGCTCGAGGCGATCCGGCGGGCGCACGGGCGCGGGGCGCGCATCGTCGGACTGTGCCTGGGCGCCTTCCCGATCGCCGATTCCGGGATCCTCGACGGGCGCGAGGCGGCGACCCACTGGCATGCCGCGGAGGACCTGGCGCGTCGGCATCCGCAGGTGACGGTCAGATCGGACGTGCTGTGGTCGGATCTCGGCGACGTGGTGACCTCGGCCGGTACGGCCGCGGCGCTCGACTGCTGCCTGCATCTGGTCCGATCGGACCACGGTGTCTCCGCCGCGACCGCGCTCGCCCGTCGACTGGTGCTGGCTCCCCACCGCAGCGGCACCCAGGCGCAGTTCATCCCGGTCCCCGTGCGCGAGCAGGACGGTGAGGACGAGATCGAGCGGGCGATGGCGTGGGCCCGGATGAACCTGTCCGAGCCCGTCGACCTCGATCACTGGTCGCGGGTGGTCCTGATGACCAGGCGCACCTTCACCCGGCGGTTTCGCGAGCGCACCGGGTCGAGCCCGCAGCAGTGGCTGCTCGTGCAGCGGCTGGATCGGGCCCGGCTGCTGCTGGAGACGACGGAGCTCGGCGTCGACGCGGTGGCCGGCGAATCGGGCTTCGGGTCGCCTGCGTCGCTGCGGCTGCATTTCGGGCGCGCGTTCGGAATCAGCCCGTCGGCGCATCGGGACCTGTTCTCGACCGGGTGACCGGGCGCCGCCCGCGTCCTTGGGGAGGGCCGCCGCGGGCAGAAACCGCGGCGGAATCCGCGTCGCGGTGGCAACGTGGCCCTCATGAGGGCATTCCGATTCTCGTACAACATCTTCGGACTCGGCTCGCGCAATGACCTCGTGGACAGTTGTCGCCGCGCCGAGCGCCTCGGCTACGACACGGTGTTCGCCGCGGACCACCTGGGCGTCGCCGCACCCTTCCCCGTGCTGGTCGCCGCGGCCGCGGCGACCGAGCGGCTGCGCGTCGGCACGCTGGTGCTCAACGCCCCGTTCTGGAATCCGGCGCTGCTGGCACGCGAGATCGTCACCGCCGACATCCTCACCGGCGGCCGCCTGGAGGTCGGCCTCGGCGCGGGTCACATGAAATGGGAGTTCGACGAGGCGGGCATCGCGTGGGAACCGTTCGGCGCAAGGGCGGAGTCGCTGCTCACCACGATCGACCGGCTCCGCCTGCTGTTCGCCGACGCCGGTTACGAGCAGCAGTCGGGACTGCGGGAGGCCTTCGGGGTCGCAGTGCTCCGACCCACTCAGCGCGTCGGATTCGGCGGCTTCGGACCGCCGCTGAACGTCGGGGGCACCGGCGACCGGATCCTGCGGATCGCGCCGGTCATCGAGCGGGTGCGCGCGCTCGGCGGTTGACGGCCTTTCGCCGCCATCAACGGTCGGCCGCGCGTGTAGCGTTCCGGGTATCCCGCTCCGATACCCGGGGCGGGCGGTCGGAGGTCAAGGGGACGACGGTGGACCGGGCGCGAGAACGACGGCCGACCAGCGCAGACGTCGCGCGTCACTCCGGAGTGTCGAGGGCCACCGTGTCCTATGTGCTCAACGGTCGCGACGACCACCCGATCAGCGAGCAGACGAAGCGACGCGTGCTGGCGAGCGTCGACGCCCTCGGGTACACGCCGAACCTCACGGCGAGCGCTCTGCGCGCCGGTCGCAGCAACATCGTGCTGATGCCGATGCCCGACATCCCGCTCGGGTTCGCGGTCGACGCGATCCTGCAGGGGCTCGATCTGGGTCTGTCGGAGCGGGGGCTCCGCTTCCTCCTGCACGGCGACCGCAATTCGGGCGGCGTGGCCGGTGCCCGCGCGTGGGCGCAGCTCCGCCCGGCAGCGGTCTTCACCGACACCTCGCGCTGCGACGCCGAGGCGGCGGCGCTGCTGCGGAGGGCCGGGGTGCGGGCCGTGCTCCTCGCCGGACCAGAGGTGGTCCCGTACGCGCCGACCGCGCGGTTCCAATTCGATTCGCTGGCCGACTGTGCGGCAAGGTATCTCGCGGTCCGACGCGGCTATCGACGACTCGCGTGCCTGGTGCCGGGGGCCGAACTCGCCGAGCTCGGGGAGCGCCGGTTCCGGGTGTTCGCGTCGGCGGCCGCGCAGGAAGGGGCCTCGGTCGAACGGGTCGACTGCGCCCTGTCGATCGACAGCCTGCTCCCCGTCCTCTCGGTCTGGCGCGATCCGGGACGCCGCCCGGACGCGGTGTACGCGTACGACGACGAGTTCGCGTTGGTGCTGATCCAGGCGCTGCGGGAGGTGGGGCTGGAGGTGCCGCACGACATCGCCGTCGTCGGGTCCGACAACCTGCCGCTCGGCGCGATCCTGCGACCGCACCTGACGACGACCTGCGTCGACCTGCCGGCTGTCGCGTCGGGCCTGGCGGAGTCGATTCACCGTCTGGTCGACGGACTCCCCTTCGAACCGCTCGGCGATCTCTTCGCCCCGCGAGTGGTGGTCCGGCAGTCGGCCTGACGGGTCACCGCGGGGTGATGACGGCCCGGTCCCCGGTTTCGGCGCGGACGGCGATGACCCGGCTCGTCAACGCCCAGCCGGTGTCGGTCCGGGTCCACGAGTCGTCGTAGTCGCCGAGGCATTCGTAGACCGCGCCCTCGTTCGTGCCCGCGCCGACGTGGAACGCGCGGAAGTACGACCGAGTCCGGGCGGTGTCCCCGTCCAGCTGCACCTGCACGTTGCCCATGAGGTGTTGCGTCGGGCCGCATGCGTCCAGGTGGGCCCGGACCACGGCGAGAACCGCGTCGGCGCCCTCGACGAAGTAGGCGCGGGCGTCCTCGGTCATCGACGACCGGAGCCCTGGCCAGTCCTTCGCGTCGAGTCGGGCCTGGAACCGGTGCAGGCTGTCGACCACCGCCTGGTGATCGAGCAGCTGCCCGAAGTCGGCGGGCGGAGTCGATCGGAACGTCGAATCTGGCCCATCAGTTCGCACAGCTGCGCCGCCCTTCCCTGGTTGATTCGTCATGTTTCCCCTGGCCCAACGGGTGACACGTGTAACACTCTATGCGCCCGCCTTCCGGTGCCACGGGGTTTCCCGCTGAGTGAGACGGGTCACATCGGGTCCGGGTGTTCGGCCGCAATCTGGTGCACGCACCTGACCTCGACAGCCGGCTCAGTCGTCTGCGCCGCGGTCCCCCCGAACACATTGGAGGACTCCCATGACCCATCCCGATGTCCTGGCCCCGGCCAAGCTGGGCCCGATCACCCTGCGTAACCGGATCATCAAGTCCGCGACGTTCGAGGGCAAGACGCCGAACGCTCTGGTGACCGATGAGTTGATCGAGTTTCATCGTCGTCCGGCCGCGGGCGGGGTCGGCATGTCCACGGTCGCGTACTGCGCGGTGGCGCCGGAGGGGCGCACGGAACGCGGGCAGTTGTGGATGCGGCCGGAGGCCCTGCCGGGGCTGCGGCGGTTGACCGACGCGATCCATGCCGAGGGGGCGGCGGCGTCGGCGCAGCTGGGCCATGCCGGGCCGGTGGCGAACGAGAAGTCGACGGGTTTGCCTGCGTTGGCGCCGTCCCGGTCGTTCAATCCGATGAGCATGCGGATGATCCGGTCGGCGTCGAAGGATGACATCGCGCGGATCACCGAGGCGCACGGGACGGCGGCTCAGCTGGCTGTGGACGGCGGGTTCGACGCGGTGGAGATCCATTTCGGTCACAACTATTTTGCGAGCTCGTTTCTGAGTCCGAAGCTCAATCACCGCAAGGATTCCTACGGTGGTTCGTTGGAGAATCGTGCGCGGGTGGTGCTCGAGACTGCGCGCACCGTGCGGGCGGCGGTCGGTGACAGGGTCGCGATCTTGGCGAAGCTGAACATGGATGACGGTGTGCCGGGCGGGTTCTGGGTGGACGAGGCGATCCAGGTTGCGCAGTGGTTGGAGGCGGACGGTGGCGTCGATGCGTTGGAGCTGACGATGGGCAGTTCGTTGCTCAACCCGATGTATCTGTTCAAGGGCGATGCTCCGGTGCGGGAGTTCGCGGCGGCGATGCCGCAGCCGGTGCGGCTCGGCGTGCAGCTGATCGGCAAGCAGATGTTTCACGCGTATCCGTATCGGGATTTGTTCATGCTCGAGCAGGCCCGTCAGATCCGGGCCGCGGTGAAGCTGCCGCTTGTGCTGCTCGGCGGGGTGACCGACAGGGCCGGCATGGACACCGCGATGGCCGAGGGTTTCGAGTTCGTGGCGATGGCGCGGGCGTTGCTGCGGGAGCCGGATCTGGTCAACCGCATCGCCGAGGACGCCCGTGCGAAGTCGCTGTGCATCCACTGCAACAAGTGCATGCCGACGATCTTCTCCGGCGCCCGGTGTGTGCTGGTCGAGCGCGCCGGCTAGTTCGCAGCGCAGTTGCCCCAGTTGCCCCAGCGGCCCCAGCGGCCCCACCCGGACACCGAGGAGGGGGGTCGACGTACGTGCGACCATGGAAGAGCCGACGCTCTACACCCGATAAGGCTGACCGGAGGCCGTGGCGATGGACGACCGGGCGAGGAACGAGCACCAGCGGGTCGTGGTCGAGACCGATCACGGCCGCGCAAGCTACAGCGCAGGCAAAGCCGTACGCATCGGCAGGGATCCGCAATTGGAGATCACGATTGTCGATCCGTTGGTGTCGCGCGAGCATGCACGGCTCAGGTGGGACGAGGGATGGCAGCTCGTCGACGCCGGCAGCAAGAACGGTATCTACGTCGGCGGCGAGCGGCGAGAGAAGGTCCCCGTCACGAGCCACGTCCTCGTCCGGCTGGGTGACGCGGTCGAGGGGCCCGTCGTGCGGATCTCGATCGAAGATCCCGACGCGACGCGACTGGACGTGGGCGGTCGATTTGACGAGTCGACGATCGAGGTAGGGGCCTCGAGCGGCCCGCCCCCGACACCGCACGAGGCGGTCCCGGCGGGATCCCTCACGGTGGGACGGTCGCCCGACAGCGACATCGTCGTCCGAGATGTGCTGGCCTCGCGCCATCACGCCATCGTCCACAACGGGCCGTCCGGCCTCGAGATCGACGACCTGGGGAGCGCCAACGGAACGTTCGTCGGCGGCGCCCGGGTGTCGCGCGCGCAGCTGACCGACGGCGACGTCGTCACGATCGGCAACACCGATTTCAGCGTGCAGGAAGGCCGGCTCGTTCCACGGCAGGTGGTGGCCCCGACCGCAGGCGGGCTGCGGGTGGACGGCGTCGGACTCGTCATCGAAGGCGGGCGGCGACTGCTCGAGGAGGTCGCCTTCACTGCGGGACCCGGCAGCCTCACCGCGGTGATCGGGCCCTCCGGCGCGGGAAAGACCACGGTCGCCAAGATCATCTCCGGTTCGGGAAGCCCCACGGAAGGCGTCGTCGAATTCGAAGGGCGCAGCGTGCACACCGACTATTCGGTACTGCGCTCCCGCATCGGCATGGTCCCCCAGGACGACGTCGTCCATCGCCAGCTGACCATCCGGAGGGCACTCGGCTACGCCGCGGAGCTGAGACTGCCGCCGGACACGAGCCGGGCCGACCGTGAGGAGGTGATCGCAGGGGTACTCGACGAACTGCAACTGACCGAGCACGCCGACACCCGCGTCGATCGTCTCTCCGGCGGACAGCGCAAACGCGCATCCGTCGCGCTGGAGTTGCTGACGGGTCCATCCCTACTCATCCTCGACGAGCCGACCTCGGGTCTCGACCCCGCGCTCGACCGGCAGATCATGGCGACGTTGCGCCGTCTCGCCGATTCGGGCCGCGTCGTCGTCATCGTCACGCATTCGCTGTCGTACCTCGAGATGTGCGACCAGGTCCTCCTCCTCGCTCCGGGCGGCAAGACCGCGTATGTGGGCCCGCCCGACCGAGTCGGGGCCGCGCTCGGCAGTACCGACTGGGCCGACATCTTCGCCCGTGTCGCATCCGACCCGGACGGGGTGTTCGCCGAATATCGCGCCACCCGCCCCGAGGCGGTGCCGCCACCGAGCCCGCCGGGGCCTCTCGGTCGCCCCGCACACACGTCGGGGCGCAAGCAGCTGAGCACCGTCGCCCGCCGCCAGGTTCGGCTGATCCGCGCCGACCGGGGCTACCTGATCTTCCTGTCGCTTCTGCCCTTCGTGCTCGGCGGGCTGGCCTTGCTCGTGCCGGGCGACACCGGGTTCGGGCCGTCGGGTACCGACGTATCCGGTGAACTCACCCAGATCCTGGTGGTGCTGATTCTCGGCGCCGCCTTCATGGGCTGTTCACTGACCATCCGCGACCTGGTCGGTGAGCGCATGGTCTATCAGCGCGAACGTGCCGCCGGGCTGCTGCCGTCCGCCTACCTGACGGCGAAGATCGTCGTGTTCTGCGCCGCCGCGATCGTGCAGTCGGTGATCATGGTGCTGATCGTCTTCGTGGGCAAGGGTCTCCCTGGTCGCGGCAGCTTGATCCCCTCGGGCTCGGTCGAACTGATCGTGGACATCGCCGCCACCACTTGTTGCTGTGTGCTGGTCGGATTGGCGTTGTCGTCGGTGGCGCGCTCGAACGAGCAGGTACTGCCGATGCTGGTGGTCACGATCATGGCGCAGCTGGTGATGTGCGGAGGATTGATCACGATCACCGGACGCGCCGTACTCGAACAGGTCGCGTGGCTCTTCCCGTCCCGCTGGGGGTTCGCGGCCGCGGCCTCGACGGTGGACCTGGTCACGAATTCCACCGGCACCGAGCCGGACACGCTGTGGCAGCACACCGCATCGTGGTGGCTGCTCAGCATCGCCATGTTGGTGCTCATCAGCTGTGTGCTCGCAGTCTTCACCTACAGCCGGCTCCGGCTGCGCCGTCCGCGCCGGAGCTGACCGCCGACGACGGGCCGACCCGGCTGGTGCAAGCGAGCGTTGTCGCGGTCGGCCGGGCTCCACCAGAGCCGCGGCTCAATGCACGGCTGGACCGCGATCGCTGGCTGCTGCGACGGCATCGCGGACGAGGGCATCCGGATCCCTGGCCAGGCGGCGCAGCTCGGCGTTGTACCGCTCTCGCAGGTTCAGGGTGAGCGCCGTGTCCGTCAGCACGAACACGCCGTGCCGCCGCACCGCGGCCCAGGGCGAAGCGAGTCCCACGAACGCGGCCTCGGCCTCGTCCGCGTCGATCGTGCAGTACCCGCTGCCCGGAGACAGCCGATCGCACACCGCGTCGTGCAGCGCGGGATGCTCGGTCAGCGCAGCCTCCAACGGGCCGTAGTCCAACGGCTGGTGGACACCGACGTCCCGGAAGGAGGTGTACGGGGCGGTGAGCCCGCGGACGGCGACCTCCCGGGGCAGCCGATCGAGCCGGGCCGTCACCAGATCCATCCGGCCGAGACGGGAGAGCGCCGCCGCTGCCCAGGCTCGATCGGGTTCCCCCAGTCGACGGTTGCCCACAATCGCATCCAGTGCTGCGACCACTTCCGTTGTGGGGATGCCGAGTTCGCCGAGCAGCTTCGCCCACAACCACTTCTCGCGGGCCACCGGAAGATGTTCCAGTATCGCGGACACCGCGTCGGTTCCCAGCTCGCGGAGCCAGGCGCGTGCGCGTTCGGTACCCGGAGGCGCGTGGACGGGGGAGTCGGCGATCGCGATCAACTCGATCACCCTCAGGTCGGGCGGCAGCGCGGCCAGCCGGTCGAGCGCCCGCTGCTCCTCGTCGAGTTCGGGGAAGTGCCTGCGTACCTGGGTCTTGGTCAGGCTCAGCGGAATCAGCTCCCACGCCTCGTCCATGGCCACCGCGACGAACTCCCGGCCGACGACCTCCTCGTCGATCAGTGTGCGGCGCGCCGCCTTACAGGCCTTGGCGACCGTGCGCTCGAATCGGTGGTGGACGGCATGCCAGCGCTCGCCGTCATCGGCCGTCGCGGCTGCCTCGACGCGCTCGGCCAAGCGGTCCTCCGCCTCGCCTGGGTCGAGCTGCCACGGCCAGTCCGCCGGGCTCCACCGCAGCGCGTCGGCGGCGAGGTGGTCGGTCGCGACCGACGCGAGGGATTCCTCGCTGGCGACCCCGATCGACGGCCACGCGATCACGCCGCCGGCTTCGGCATAGAACTCGTGCACGGCGGCGCCGTAGATCCGGTCGTCGGGGTGTTCCACGCGCATGAGGCGCACGAACGCCACGATCTGATCCCGTACGGCCGCTTCCACGCTCGCCCAGTCCACCCGTCCGACCGTAGTGGAGGGCACGGACGCCCCGGATAGGCTCACCCCGGTGAGACCGGATCTCGAACAGCTGCGTTCCCTGTTCGATGCATCGCCCGGGTTGGCGAAACGCCCGGCCGGGCCGACGTCGCGGGACCGGATCGAGAATGTGCAGACCCGCCTCGGTCCGCTGCCCCCGTCCTACCGGTGGTGGCTCGGCGAGTACGGAGCCGGGTGGCTGCGCGGGGCCCCGATCGCGACGGCCGCGCCCGCGGAGGCCGACGAGGCGATCACGGCAGACTGGCGATCGACGGGTACTCGGCTGTGCTTCCACGCCGAGGAGGGCGGCGACACGCACTACTTCGCGCTCGATCGCCGGGGCATCGACGGCGAGTGGCCGGTGGTCCGCCGAGACCCGTTCGACGGCGACGAGTACCCCGTGGCGGAGAACTTCGCGGGATTCCTCGCTGTCCAGGCCGCCCTCGCCCGCGGGCTCCGGGACGGCCCGAATCCGACGATCGCCGCGCTGTGGCGGTCGACGGCCGGGGCCCTGCGCGACGATGGCCTGCTGCTGTACGGACCGCACCAGATCCAGGAGCGCAACGAGACATTCGAGGTGCGAGAGTATGCACCCGACTGGGTGCTGGTCGGCGACGACAGTGGGGGGCGGGGACTGTTCATGAGGCACCGCGGACGGGACCGACGCAGCGTCTATCTGCTCGACCTCGGCGCGATCGGCGGGAACCTCGCCATCGACGGCGAACTGCTCACCGACGACCTGCTCGGATGGCTGGCCATCGGGTAAAAGGGGCGTCCGGGCCACCCGGCCGTGTCCGTCAGACGGACGCCAACGCTCGGGCGGCCCAACGACCATGATGCGCGCTGATCTCGATGCCGTGTTCGAAACACTCAGTGATCAAGTCGCTGGTGAGGACCTCCCCGATTGATCCCTGTGCGAGGACCTGGCCCCGACGAATAAGGATCCCATGGGTGGTGGATGCCGGGATCTCCTCGATGTGATGGGTGACGAGCACGCTTGCAAGCCTGGGATTTTCGCGCCGAACCTGGTCGAGGGCCGTCAGTAGTTGTTCTCGGGCAGCGAGGTCGAGACCGGTGGATGGCTCATCTAGAAGGAGGAGTTGTGGCTCCGGCATCAGGGCTCTGGCGATCAGCACTCGTCCCCGTTCACCCTGGGAGAGGTTCGGCCATCGGGCACCGGAACGATCGGCTACCCCGAACGTTGCGATCAAACCGTCGGCCCTGTCGAGTTGTTGGGGGGTTGGTGCCCAGCGTTGGACCAGTTCCGTGGTGTTGGTGAGTCCGGTGAGGACGACCTCGCGAACTGTGAGGGGGTACTGGAGAGGATGGCGCGGATTCACATGCCCGATCGCGGCACGAAGGCTGCGCATGTCCACCCGACCGAGCCGATGCCCAAGAACCCGGACGACGCCGGTCGTCGGATGGGTTTGGGCGCCGAGCAGGCTGAGTAGGGTGCTCTTTCCCGCCCCGTTGGACCCGAGCAAGACCCAGTGCTGGCCGGGCTCGATTGTTGCCGAGATATCCGAGATGAGGGCCCGCCCGTCACGAACGACCGTGACGGCCTCGGTGGAGACGATTGGCGAAGTCATGCGTTGTCCTCTATCTGCAGTGCCGTGATCACCGAGTCGATGTTTGCGGCGACTGCCGCCATGGCTGCGGCTCCGTCCTGCGCTTCGATGGCGGCCAGGAGGTCGTCGTGCGCGCTCGAGGTGTCCGGATGGTCGGGCTCGTCCTTCTCGAGTTCGATGAGCGCGTCGCGGAGCAAGGGGCGGACCGAGGCAAACAGCGACGCCAGGACGGCGTTGCCCGACAGTGTCACGATCGAGGCGTGGAAATCGAGATCAGCATCGACGAAGTCCTCGATGTCGTTCCCCAGCAGGGAGTGCCGGGCAGCGAGTCCCGATCGGATGGCGCTGAGGTCGTGTGATCGGGCGCGCGCAGCGGCGAGTCGGGCAGCCTCGACTTCCAATGCGCGCCTGACTTCGAACACCTCGAGCAGGCGGGCGCGGCGAAGCAGGCGGGGGAGATCGGAGGCGCTCGGTGTGGCGCCGGACTCGGTGACGAACGTGCCGACGCCGTGACGCACAATCAGCTGGCCGTCCTGCGCTAACAGTCGGACGGCTTCCCTTATCGACGATCGGCCTACCCCCAGCTCGGTGGCCAGGTCCGACTCGCGGGGCAGTCGTTGCCCCGCTGCCCAGTGGCCGCTAGAAATACGTTCGCGCAGTAGGCGTTCCAGCTGTGGAACGAGCGGGCCGCTTCTCAGCTGCGAGTTCACAGGTGTCCTTTCGGTGGCACCATCAGGCTACCAAAGAGATCAGACCTCTGATCTCTTTGGTTGGTTTCCGCCCGTGTACTCCATGTCTGGCGTACGAGGCGGAAGGGAATTTGATCCGGACGCCACGCTGACCTGGCGGGTACCGCGCTGACGCGGCCCCGCCAGGGCCCGGTGACTCAGACGATCGCGGGCAGCCGGACGACCTGGCCGGCGTAGGCCAGTCCGGCGCCGAAGCCGAGCAGCAACGCGGTGTCGCCGGGCTTGGCGCCGCCGGAACGGAGCAGCTGTTCCATTGCCATCGGGATCGATGCCGCGCTGGTGTTGCCGGTCTCGACGATGTCGCGGGCGACCGCGACGGTCTCGGGCAGTCCCAGGGTCCGGATCAGCGCGTCGGTGATGCGGCTGTTGGCCTGGTGCGGCACGAAGGCGTCCAGGTCGCCCGCCGTGATCCCGGACTTCTCCAGGGCGTCGCGGCATGCCTTCTCCAGGAAGGTCACCGCCCACCGGAACACCGCCGAGCCGTTCATCCGGATGTAGGGCCGCTCCGTGGTGCCGCCGCTGGCTTCTGCGGCCGCGACCTCGGCGAAGTACTGCTTGAAGTCCTTGTCCTGTTTGATCGCTTCGGTCTGGGTTCCGTCCGAACCCCAGGCGACCGGACCGATTCCCTCTGCGTCGGCTGGACCGACGACGACCGCGCCCGCGCCGTCGGCGAAGATGAACGCGCAGGTCCGGTCGGTCGGATCGAGCAGGTCGGACAGCCGTTCCACGCCGATCACCAGGACGTGGCGGGCCTGCCCGGCGCGGACGAGGCTCGCGGCGTTGCCGAGCGCGTAGCAGAAGCCCGCGCACCCGGCGGAGATGTCGTAGGCCGCGGTGTCGTGCATGCCGAGCTCCGTGGCCACCACAGCGCCTGCCGACGGTCCCAGCACCATCTGTGACGACGTCGCCAGCACCACGGCGTCGATCTGCCCGGCCTCGATACCCGCGGCGGCGAGCGCGTCGCGGGATGCCGCGACGCTCATCGAGACGATGGTCTCCTCGGAGTCGGCCCAGCCTCGGGACTTGATGCCGGAGCGGGTCTGGATCCATTCGTCGCTGGAGTTGATGGCATCCACGATCTCGGCGTTGGGGACGACGCGTCGGGGTCGGTACGCGCCGAGGCCCAGCAGGGCCGTGTGCGTGACGGGATTGGCGGTGGCGATGGGGGCGGGCACAGCATCCTCTCCATGTGAACCGATCGGTCCATATAGTTGAGATCATCTAACATGAACCGATCGGTTCACACAAGCGCGGGAGGATTTGCATGACCACGGCACGACCGCGAGCCCGACTCCTCTCGAGCACCATCGCCACGGTGCAGGAGCTCGGGGTGAATGCGGCCGGGCTGACCGAGCTGCTCAAACGCAGCAATGCGTCGCGTAATTCGCTGTATCAGCACTTCCCGGCCGGCAAGGGCCAGCTCGTGGAGACGGCGACACGGATCGTGTCGAGAGTGGTGCATTCGCATGTGAGCGTCATGGCGGAGAAGCTGGCGAGCGCGCCGTCGGTGGAGCAGTGGCTGGACGAGCTGTTCGCATTCTGGCGCGAGCCGCTCGAGTCCAGCGAGTACCGGCTGGGTTCGTTCATGATGGCGGCCGCGTTGGACGAGCAGAACCCGGCGGTGCAGGCCGCCGCGGGTCAGGCGTTTACCGATTGGACCTCCCGGCTCGCGGACGGCATGGTCGCGGCCGGAATCGAGGAAGCGGCCGCGCGCTCGATGGCGGGGCTGCTGCTGTCGGTGATCGAGGGCGCCATCGTGCAGAGCCGCGCGCTCGAGTCGAGCCAGCCCTTCGTCGATGCACGCGCCCAGCTCAGCGTTCTGATGGGTCATCACCTCACGCTCGGGTGAGCGCCGGTGGTGCCGTCCGGTTGGCGGCTGCCGACAACCGGACGGTCCCGAGTGACTACGCCGGCACTACCGAGATCGTGCCCTTGCAGACGGCCTTCTGCGTATTGATGAACCGCCAGCCCCCACCGGTCTCGACGGTGACGGTGAAGTCCACCGCTCCGGTTCCCGTCCAGGTTCGGTTGATCGGGATCCCGGGCTTCTGCTGCAGGGCCGTCTCGTCGCTGACGCTGTGGCCGGAGGCCCCCGTCGTCTTGTTGGTCCAGTCGACCAGCACCCGCGTGCCGTACCAGTTGACTCCGAAGCTCGGCAGCAGACCGGGGGGCGGCGCGGGCAGTTCGTTCCCGCCGCTCAGCAGAATTGCCGGCTCCAGCGCGTCTGCGCCCGGACGGAGCGACGCTCCCGATGCGGCATGGACGGTCCACGTGAACGACGGTGCCCAGAAGAGCGGGTTCAGGCTCCCGCACGTCATGGTCGTCGACGTCGGCGGCGCGGGCTGAGCGTTCGCGACGCCTCCACTGGTCACCACCGCGATGCCGAGCCCGACAGCAGTGAGGGTCGCAGCGCACCCACGCCGCACCAACTTATTGCTCATGATCACTCCCCTTGATCCGACAATGCGAGAACCGAGACATTTCGGCCGCACCTTCATACCGAAGGTGGCATACGGTTTGTTACAAATCGTGCAATCTGGACCATACTCGCGCAACCGAATTCGGCAATTCCTGCTGTTCGGACGCCGGCATGGACGACGACGGTTGCACCAGCCGATTCAACTGAGACGTTCGATGATGAGGACGTTCGCGGTGCCGCCGCCCTCGCACATGGTCTGAAGTCCGTATCGTCCACCCGCTCGCTCGAGTTCGTTCAGAAGCGTCCCGAAAAGCTTGGTGCCGGTGGCGCCGAGAGGATGCCCGAGCGCGATGCCGCCGCCATTGACGTTGACGCGCTCCGCGTCTGCGCCGGTCTCGGCGAGCCAGGCAAGGACGACCGAGGCGAATGCCTCGTTGATCTCGATCACGTCGAAGTCGTCCATGCTCATGCCCGTCTTCCCGAGCGCGTACTCGGTGGCCGGGATCGGAGCGGTGAGCATGTAGATCGGGTCGGCGCCGCGAGCGCTCAGGTGGTGGATTCTTGCGCGCGGTACCAGGTTGTGTGTCTTGAGCGCGGCCGCGGACGCGACGAGCACGGCGCTGGCGCCGTCCGAAATCTGGCTGGCCAGAGCCGCGGTCAGGCGCCCGCCCTCTCGGAGCGGTGGCAGCGCTGCCATCTTCGCCAGGCTCGTGTCGCGGGGGCACTCGTCCACCTCGAACGAGCCGACCGGGACGATCTCGTCGTCGAATCGTCCGCCCGCGATCGCATCCCGTGCGCGCTGGTGGCTGCGCAACGCCCACTGCTCCATCTGTAGGCGGCTGATGCCCCACTTCTCGGCGATCAGCTCGGCGGCCCGGAACTGGGAGATCTCCGTGTTGCCGTAGCGGCGGTGCCAGTCTCGGGAGCCCGAGTAGGGATCGTCGAATCCGTATTCCCGGCCCGCCGTCATGGCTGCGGAGATCGGGATCCGGCTCATGCTCTGCACGCCGCCCGCAACGATCAGGTCCGCCGTCCCGCTCAGCACCGCCTGGGCGGCGAAATGCAGTGCCTGCTGACTGGATCCGCATTGGCGATCGACCGTCACGCCCGGGACGCCCTCGGGCAGGCCGGCGGCCAGTGCCGACGTGCGTGCGATGTTTCCTGCCTGGCCACCGATGGTGTCGACGCAGCCGAACATCACGTCGTCGATGGCCGCGGGATCCATGGGGTTCCGGTCCGTGAGCGATCGGATCACGGTCGCGCCCAGGTCGATCGGGTGGGCGGCGGACAGCGCGCCGTTCTTTCTGCCGACTGCGGTGCGAACTGCATCGACGATGTAGGCCTCGGACATTGCGGGTTCCTCGTTTCCTCGGTCGCTTCGGGCATGCGCCAATCAGTTAGATGATTGCACCCTATAGCGTTCGGGTTGATCGTCGGGTCCACCGGTCGAGATCGGCCCGCGGCCGCGCGCAGGGAATGCTCGCGGGCGGGGAGGCGTTACCGACGCGGAGTACCTGTCAGCGCGAAATGAGGAGTGGGGACATGGGTTCGCTTGAAATCATGGAGTGGCTTCGTGAGGGAGCCAATGCAGGAGACCCGATCCGGGGGCCGCTCTACGTCGTGACGTTCGTCGTCGGCGGACTCGTGAGCGTGCTGTTCGGTGGCGGAGTGATCTGACCGATCGGCTGATCGGACCGGACGGCCGTCGCGGCCGCCTCGTCGGAGGCGGTTGCGCTTGCGGTCGTCCGGTCCGGCGATGGCCGCACCCCAATCGCGTACCCGGTTCCTAGGGCGTGCGCGCGAGCGTGACGCCGAGCCCGTCGATGCGGAAGTCGCGATCGGTGACGTCGACACCGAAATCGGTGAAACGCCGACCGCCCAGTGCGCCGGCGAGGAAGTCGCGGATCGGACCGGGCTGGGCGGCGCCGGAATTCGAGACACTCGCCGGCACCTCGATCGTGCCGTCGAAGTGACGGGCCTGCCCGGTGAGGCCTGCCGGTTGCGGTGTCTGCCGGAGGGCGTCGACGGTGTGGAGGATCAGGTCGAGTCCGACGCCGTTGCCGAAGTCCACGTGCAGCGGTGTGGGGGGCTCGCGATGTCGAAGGATTCGACGGCGGCGGTCCAACCCGCGGGGGAGCGGCCCGCGTAGTTGTACGGCGAGGCCGGTACGGACGGGTCGACGCTGCGGTCGTCGGCGGTATTGGCCAGACGCTCCCCGGTCAGGGGCTGGTCGGTGGCGACGAAGCTCCACTCGTCCGCGGTGAGCTGCTTTGTCCAATAACCGGTTCGGCCGTCGTTGGCGCCCTCGACGCGGAGTTCGTGGGCGTCGGAGCCGATGCCTGTCTTGTGTATCGAGATGCGGTCGGTGATCTCGCCGGGGACCTTTGGTTGACGCAGCCAGTCGGACGCGGGGAGCGCAATGGCGGCGGTGCCGACATCGATGCGCTCGCTGAGCATGTCCGCGGCTTCCCGCAGGCCCGGCTGGTCGTCGTAGGAGTAGCGGAAGAAGACCTTGTCCGCGCCGGAGATGTCGAAGTCATAGAGTCGGGTGTACAGGTCCCCATGGCGATTCACGACCAGCGAGGTGGAGCCGCTGGTGGAGAGGGCGACCGCGCGGAAGCGGCCTCCGGCGGGCATGCCGACTTCGTAGCTGTGGTCGACCGGGAGCCAGGGGTCCACGTAGCGAATGCGGGTACCGCCGTCGGTGAGTGCGAAGACGTGGGAGACCTTGGCCAGGCCCACGGGGTGGTTGTTGCCCACGGCGTCGCGCCAGACATGGTCTTCGTTCGCGGAGAGAACCGACCAGGTCCAGTCGAGCGTGCCAGGGGGAAGGGTGCGCCACCGCGCCGGGCTGCACCGTGAGACCCGCGAACGCGATTCCGGCAAACCGCGACGAGGGCGCCTCGCGTGGCAAGTCGCTTCATCACACCCAGCCCAGCGTTCCGAAGATGATGAGGGCGAGGGCATCGATGCCGAAGATCGTGCCGACCGTGATGGCCTTCGCACGCACGGTCGCCATGTCGTGGACCCAGAAGCAGACGGCGAAGAACGGCACGTAGCCGATCAGCCAGATGAGATAGGGGAAGCCCGGCTGCCACCAGGACCAGTCCCAGGTCAGCACGCCCATCTTGTTCAGCACCACCTCGACGCCCACGGCGGCGGCGGAGTTGATCGCGATGAGGATCGGCCGGTTGGGCAGGCCGAAGATTCGGGTCTCCTTGGGCGGTAGCATCTTCGCCGCCGCGACGCCCATGATGGCGAACATGAAGCAGATCTCGATGTTCAGGCCGATGAGCAGCTGGTAGGCCGTCGGTCCGGTCGCGGCCCATACCGGTGCGCGGCCCGTGGCGTGGAAGACCAGCGAGTTCCAGATCTCGTTGAACAGGTCCATGCCCCACAGTGCGAGCCCGGCGAAGAAGACGTTCCAGTTCCGGCGCTCCACTTCCGTGGCGTACACGTAGATGACCAGGAGTAGCAGCGGAATCACATACCACTTGAATTGGCTGCTGTCGCGCAGCAGTTCGAGCGCCATCTTGGCGTGCTCGGTCATCAGCAAACCCTCTCCCCCGAGACCATCAGAAGCCCTGGGGGAGTGTTACGCATTGACGTCAGTTGTCAGGCTGTAACTGTGAAATTGGGTTACACCCGGTCAGCCCGGTGGAGACCACACCGTCGTGACCCTCTGCCGCACGGTCCGAACCGGGTCGGGGGAGGAGAGTGCCGTGACCCCCGCTCGGAGCAGCAGAACGTCCTCGTTTCGGCGCGCCGCGAGCAAAGCGGTCTCCCACAGCACGACGCACTCCGTGGCGATGGCACCGATCGCGTCGGATCTCTCGCCGCCGCCGAAGAGTCTGAATTCGGACTCGCATCCGCCGAGGCGCGCCAGCTCTGTGATGATCGGGTGCCACTTCAGTCTCGCGCCTGCCGCGTAGGTGTGCTTCGCGCCGAAGGTCCGCACAAAGAGGTGTGCCGCAACGAGAACCGGCTCGGCCGAATCCAGGTCAGCGAATCCGCCGAAGACCGGTGGTGGGTGCTTCATGGTTCGATCGTCGCATCCGGATGAAAGGACAGGGCAGTGAGCGTGCGCACCACGGGCCACTTCGGCGGCGTCGACTTCGAGGGCTTCTGGGACGACAGCGACTATTCGCGGGAGAACTACGCCGAGCCCTCGCCGACCGATGAGCTGATCGCGTCGATCGAGGAGGAGCTGGGCGGGTACCGGCTCCCGGACTCCTTCGTGGGACTGATGCGGATGCACAACGGCGGCATGGTCGAGCGGCCGTGTCACCCGATGGACGAATCGACGAGCTGGGCCGAGGACCACATCCAGATCAGCGGCCTGTATGCGATCGGCCGTACCGCCACCTGGTCGCTGTGCGGGGAGCTCGGCTCGACGTTCATGCGGGACGAGTGGGGTTACCCGAACATCGGCGTCGGCATCGCCGACACCCCGAGCGCCGGGCACGAGCAGATCATGCTCGACTACCGCGCGTGCGGCCCGCGCGGCGAGCCTCGGGTCGTGCACGTCGACCAGGAGGGCGACTACCGCATCACCGCGGTCGCGCCCGACTTCGCGACCTTCGTCCGGGGCCTGGTGCGCGAGGACGAGTTCGACGACAGCGAGGAGACGCTGCAGGCGGATCTCGCGGTGGTGCGGCGCGGCACGCTGTCGCCGATCGTCCGCCGCGCCCTGGAGGCAGCGGGCCTGCCGGACGGCGAGGCACTGGTCCGCGGCCTCGCGGAGCGGATCGTGACGGAGAAGGGGTTCTACGCGCTCCACGCGGACGGCGACTCGTGGCTGATGTACGACGTCATGTTCTGGCTGTACTCGCACCTGGCCACCGCGTCATCGTTCGAGGACTTCGTGAACCGAGCCGAGGGGCAGGACGACTATGAGCGGCCCTGCTACACCCTCATGGTCACCACGTCGTTCGTGGCCGACCCGTACGGTTTCTGCACGGGCGGGTACGCGGAAGGGTTCCTGCGGGACTGGTGGGACGCGAAGGTCGAACGCGGGAACCTCGTCGCCGCGGACGGCGGGTACCGGTTCGATCCGGAGTATGCGACACAGCTGCTGAGGGTTCTGCGTGCGACCGGCGGGATTCGCTGAGCGGCCGCACACGTCGGACGGTCACGGCGACCCGATCCACGCCCGGGCGTCGGGGTGCCGGGCGTGGATCGGATCGTGTGCGACTAGGCGGACGCCATCGTCGTCGCCCAGCGATAGTCCGCCTTGCCGGCCGGGGTTCGCTTGACCTCGTCCACCAGCACGATCGAACGCGGGATCTTGTAGCCGGCCAACGTCTTGCGGCAGTGCTCCTGAACCTCGTCGAGGGTCAGTTCGGGCGATCCGGGATAGGTCGCGATGACCGCGGCGACCTGTTGGCCCATCCGTTCGTCGGGCGCGGGCACGACGAGAGCGTCGGAGATCGACGGGTGCGCGTGCAGGGCGGCCTCGACCTCCTCGGCGAAGACCTTCTCGCCGCCGGTGTTGATGCACTGCGAGCCGCGGCCGAGGAAGACGATGGTGCCGTCCGCTTCCGCCCTGCCCATGTCGCCGAGCACCGACAGGCGGGTGCCATCGGCGCGAGTCGGGAACGTCCGGGCTGTCTTCTCCTCGTCCTTGTAATAGCCGAGGGGGACGTTGCCGATGCGGGCGATGTAACCGATCTCGTCGGAGCCCGCGGGAAGCTCGTTCAGCCGCTCGTCGACAAGGATCATGTTCGGCGAGGGCGGCATTCGCAGATTGCCTGCCTCGTCGATGGTGAAGGCGCCGTCGTTCCCGGACTCCGAGGCGCCGAAGTTGTCCCGCAACAGCAGGTCCGGCTTGACCGCCAGCATGCGGTCCCGGACGCTGGTGGACCAGATCGCGCCGCCGGAGGTGATCGAGAACAGGGAGCTGAGGTCGACCTCGCCCTTGCGTCGTTCCATCTCGTCGACCAACGGTAGCCCCATGCCGTCGCCGACGATGAGGATCACCTGGACCGAGTCCTTCTCGATCGATTCGACGACCTTCTGCGGGTCGAAGTCCCGCCTGAGGACCACGCGAGCACCGAGGGTGAAGAAGGTGAACAATGAGTACAGCGCGGCGCCGTGCATCAGGGGTGCGGCGATGAGGAAGGAGAATTCGGGGAATTCCTTTGCGGCGCTGGCAATCTCGGCAAGGTCTTGCCGGGTGCCCTCGCCGTATGGATTCCCGCCGGAGAGCGGCTTGCGGAAGAAGTCGTCGTGCCGCCACATGACACCCTTCGGGTATCCGGTGGTCCCTCCCGTGTAGAGCAGGTACAGGTCGTCGCCCGTGCGGGAGTCGAAATCCGCCGTGGGCGACAGCTCGCGGGCCTCGGCGAAGGAGACCACGGACACTGCACGCGCATTCGCGGCGGCGAGCAGCTCGTCGGCGACCTCGCCCACCACGAACACCGTCCGGAGCATCGGGCACGCCTCGAGGAGGGCGGCGAGGGTGCGCTGATGCTCGGGGAGTTCGATGACCACCGCGACCGAGTCGGAGTTGGTGAAGATGTACTCGAGCTCGGCGGGCGTGTACCGGTAGTTGACATTGATCGGCACCGCGCGGATCTTGATCAGTCCCAGGATGGATGTGACGTGCTCGATGCCGTTCTTCAGGAACAACGCGACATGGTCGCCCCGGGAGATGCCGGCCTGTGCGAGCAGGTGGGCGGCCCTGTTGGCCTCCGCGTCGAGCTGGGCGTAGGAGAGGTTCTCGCCCTCGTAGGTCAATGCAATGCGATCGGGTACTGCGCTGGCGACCGTCTCGAAAACGTCCGCGAGGTTGAACTGCATCTTCATTCCTTTCAGAACCGGTCCGCGATGTCGAGGGCGATGACCCGAACCTAGAACACGTTCCAGGCCATCTGCGGGGAAACTGATCGATTGGTGCATTTCCTGCGGTCAGTCGGAGGTCGTTGACGGGGCTTCCGGTATCCGCATCATGCGGAACGAGTTGAGCAGCCCGAGGAGGCCGGCGAGGATAGGAACGAGCAAGGCGATCTGAAGGGCGAGGGGTCGTGCCTCCGTGTTGATGCGGATGATCTCGTCCTGAATCTCCTGGGGCTGGTCGACGAGCAATCCCTCGAGTTGGGTGTTGCTCATGACCTCCGCGTCGTCCTCGAGCACCTGCGCCACGTGCTGCTGGTCTGCCGGCGGGAGCACGGTGCTCGATTGCGCCATCGAGGTGAACGCGATGGACAGCGTTGCCAGCAGGGTGGCGCCGGCGAACGCCAGACCGAACGACAGCCCGAACGACCCTGCCGCTGAGTTGGTGCCTGCGGCCTCGCTGACCCGCTCGTCCGAGATCGGGGCGAGCGTGTAGTCGTTGAGCTGCGACACCAACAATCCCAAGCCCGACCCCGCGATGATCAGAGGGACCACCAGTGCCCAGCCGAACTCAGCCCGGGGCACGATCGGGATCAGCGCAACGATCCCGATCGTGAGGAGGAAGAATCCCCACCGGATGATGCCGCTGGGGCGCCGATCGCCCGCCCTCTTCCCCGCGAGCACCGCCACCGCGAACATGCTGAGGGAGAGGGGTGCGAGGGACAAACCCGCCTGCATCGCGTTGTACTCGAGCACCATCTGCAGGTAGATCGGCAGCGCAATCATCGTGCCGCCCAGCGCAATCTGCTGGAGCATTTGCTGGGAGACCCCCAGCCTGAAGATCTTGGATGTGAACAGATCCGGGTCCAGCAGGGTTGGTTCGCCCCGCCGCTTGCGCCGCACCAGCCAGTACGCCAGTCCGGCCAGTGCTGTCGCACCGATCACCAGGAGCGCGGCCACTGCTTCGCCGCCCTCCTGCCACATCAGGATTCCCAGCACGATGCCGCCCATGCCCAGCACGGAGAGCGCCGCCCCGACCGTGTCGATGCCCCGAGGCTCCGTGTACGGGACATCGCGGACGAGCGTGATGCCGGACAGCACGATGGCGATGATGACGACCTCGAGCACGAACGCGATGCGCCAGGACAGGTAGGTGGTGATGAACCCTCCGAGCAGCGGCCCGACCGCCGCGGCGATCGCGGCCGCCGCCCCGACGAGGGCGTAGACCTTCTTCTGGGCGCCTCCTTCGAAGTTGCCGTGGATGAGGGACTGCATGGCGGGCAGGAGGAGTGACGCGCCGATCCCACCCAGCACGGCCCAGAAGATGACGACCGCAGTCAGGCTCTGCGCGAGGGCCATCGCCGACGCACCGATGGCGTAGCCGAGGAGGCCGAGCACGTAGGCACGTTTGCGTCCGATCAGGTCGCCGATCTTGCTGCCGATCAGGATGAATGCCGCCGATACCAGCGCCTCGAGGGCGATGGCCGCCTGGACACCGCTCACGGTCGTGTCGAGGTCTCGAACCACGGACGAGATCGACACGTTCATCAGGGACGTGTCGACGACAAGAACGAACATCGCCATTGCCAGCAGGACGGCGAGCAGGCGTTGAGTGCCCGCCAGTTGCTCGGCGCCGCTGTCAGTTGATCCTTCTGTCATCGGACACCCACCATCTCGGCAGTCGCCGTGGGCGAGCACTAAGAAGAACGAGCCACGGACCAGCAGTATTGCATGTCTGACACGATGCGCGAGGCCGAGTCCGCCGCGCCGTATCCGCACCGATCGCATGGCCAACGCGTCTGTTTTGTTACGGCGCGACGATGCAACCGGGTCCGATCGGCGTACCCGGGTTGACGGTGACCGTCTCGATCGGTCCGCCCGCCGATGTCTGATAGGCCATCAGGGTGTGTTCTCCGGGCGCGGTCGGTGTCCAGAGCGAGAAGGCGTGACCCAAAACGACGGGCGGGACGTAGTAGGGATCGACGGTGTCCCAGATCAGCTCGTGCGGGAAGAAGGTCGACGCGCGGTTGAGGTCGACGATCCCCACGCCGGGCTCTGCGAGAGTGCCCGTCCTGGCCACGACCAGGTAGGTGCAACCGGCCCCGTACGGCGTTGTCGGGCCCCCGCTGAGCCCGGGGACGACGGTGACGTCGACTACCTCCGCTGCGGCCGAGGGCGCGGACATGGTGACCACCGCGGCGCAGACGGCCACGGCGAGCGGGGTGGCGCGGGCAATCCTCGAAGAATTCATACCAGTGGGTCGGTTTTGTCGCCGGCGCCGTTACAGAGTTGAACCGGTCAGGGCCTGGCGCCTGCCCGAGCCGGCAGCCCTTCGGCAAAGGCGCGGGCCGACTCCAGGTCCGCGGCGTTCGGTCGTCCCTTCCGGATGCCGCCGACCAGCTTGAACGGAAGATAGGTATCGAACGCGCGACACGAGAAGGTGTCGATCACCTCGAAGCCCTTCTGTCCGAGACGGCGTACGAGGGGGCGGGAGAAGGCGTGGGGCCGTGCATCGGGAAATCCGCTGGTGGCGAAGACAAATGCCTTGTGTCGTTGCCCCTCCGGGAGTGACTCGACGAACTCGAGCAGCCGCGCGTGGAAGGACCCCAGGTAGATCCCTGACCCGAATCCCACGAGGTCGTAGGCGGCCAGTTCCGCAATATCGACCTGGTCAGGGGCGACAACGCGGGCATCGAGCACCTGGCCCATGACGTCCGCAACCCGCTTCGTGTTTCCGTGAGATACGGAGGTGCACACGATGATCGACTTCATGAAGACGCTCCCCTCGATTTCGGGATGGCGCCGACACGCTCGCCTTCCCCACCCCGTCCCCTTTGAGGTGCGTCGTCAGACTAGCGGCAGTTGCGCTCGGAAGGATGCGTTGTCTGCATCGTCACAGAGGTCATGAGCGCGCAGGGTCGTAGACCATCGCGATCTCGCCCAGTTCGCCGGTCTTCTGATGTGTGAGCGTCCAATTCGAACTGGGCAGGCCGTCGTCGAACAGTCGCTGCCCGCTCCCGGCGATCTCGGGGCAGATCATCAGATACAGCCGGTCGAGTAGGTCCGCCGAGAGGAGTGGCTTGATGATGCTGGCGCTGCTGTCGACGAGGATGTCGCCCTCGCCGGTGGCCTTGAGTTCGGCGTTGAGCCGGATGCTCTCCGCCTTCCCGGCTTCGGATCAGGGCTGTCGAGGTTTCTGATTCTCGGCGATCCAGGCCGCGATCTGCGTCCGCGAGGTGAACCCGAGCTTGGAAAGGACGTGCTCGACATGACCCTGCGCGGTGCGGGGCGAGATCACCAGCGTCGCGGCGATCTCCTTGTTGGTCAGTCCTTCTGCCACGAGGTCGGCCACCTCGGTTTCGCGGCGGGTCAACAGCGGTGCGACCGGTGCCGCACGGGGCTTGTCGGTTTGGCGGTCCCCGAGTGCGTAGGCGACAGCGTCGTCCACACTCATCTCGGTGCCGGTGCGAAAGGCCTCGCCGTAGGCACGGGTCCCCAGCGCGTCGCGGGTGAGTCGCTCGCATTGGTCGTGATGGCCGATCAGGTAAGTGAGGGTCACCGAGTCGCTTCCCACGGCCTTCGCCAGCGTCTGCGCGGCACCCATCAGGACGGCGGCGCGCGTCGCCTTGCCCTCGCGCATCTCGTTCCAGGCCAACGACTCCAGGCACCAGCCCGTCATGGCCGGGTCGTTGATTTTCCGGCTCAGCCGCAACGCCTGTGCCGTCAGGGTGGCTGCCCTGTCGTAGTCGCCCGCCTGTAGCGCTGTCTGTCCGAGAGCCCACGAGGAGTGTGCGCGGAAGAAGGATTCCTCTCGCGGGGTGGTGATCGCAAGGATCTGCTCGTGGCAGGCGACGGCCGTTTCCTCGTCTCCCAGCAGTCCGCTCGCGCCCGCCAGGCCGAGGAGGCCACCCAGCTGCCGGGTGATCTCGTACCCGGCTCGCCTTGGAGGGGGCCCGATCTCGGATCGCACTCCTGCGCTGGCGAGCGCGGCCTGGAACGGTTCCACCGCGGCGGCGAGGTCGCCGGTGAACAACGCCATATAGCCGCTCGCGTAGTTCGCGGTCTCGAGCGACTCGGGGTCACCCAATTGCTCTGCGAGCGTTCGGCATTGCGCAGCCCTCGCCGCGGCTTCGTCGGGTTTTGCCTGCATTCCCGCCAACACGGTGTCGTCGTACAGCGAGTTCAGGCGTTCCTCGGTCTGCGCGTTGACGGCGGTTGTCAGAGAGCGGTCCATCCAACGCCTGGCCTCCGCCAACTGGCTGCGGCACAACCAGAACGCAACGAACATGGCATTGGTGAGACGCGCGTTCACATCCGGATCGGTGGTGACGACCGGCTCGGTCAGACTGAACGCCAGCGCCTCCCGGAGGTTCGGCTGTTCGCGATCGAGCCGGGCGATCCAATCGGTCTGGCGGGGGCCGATCCACTCGGACTCCGCCCTCAGCACCAGTTGTTCGTACCACGAGAGGTGCCGCCGCTGAGCCCGATGCAGGTCGCCGGATTCGCGCAGCTTCTCCTTGCCATAGTCGCGGATCGTTTCCACCATGCCCAGGCGCACGACGTCCCCGACCTGCTCACGAACCAGGACGGACTTGTCCACGAGCGAGGCCACCGCGTCCAGAAACTCG
Organism: Rhodococcus sp. OK611; assembly: GCF_003050885.1. Taxonomy (NCBI): domain Bacteria; kingdom Bacillati; phylum Actinomycetota; class Actinomycetes; order Mycobacteriales; family Nocardiaceae; genus Rhodococcus; species Rhodococcus sp. OK611. The sequence continues at coordinate 160,448 of NZ_QAOZ01000008.1, read as the reverse complement.
CCGGCGACCAGCTCCTCGGGACAGATCCCCTCGGCCGCATCCAGCTCGAAACCGCCCACGAACACCGACAGCCACGCCCACAGCTTCTGCTCCCGGGCCCCGCACAGCTCGTAGCTCCAGTCCACACACGACCGCAACGTCTGGAGCCGGGTCGGCGCCGCCCGCGAGCCGACGGTCAGGAGGCGATACCTGTCGGTCAGGCGGTCCATGATCTGTCCGGCCGACATCGCCCGGATCCGCACTGCCGCCAACTCGATCGCCAACGGCAGCCCGTCCAGCCTGTCGCAGATGCCCGCCACCGCAGCACAATTGGTCTCGGTGAGCGCGAAGTCCGGCTGCCGGGCGCTGGCCCGTGTGACGAACAGCGCCACCGCCTCGTACTGGGCCATCGCCTCGAGCGGTGGGGTCTGCGCCGCGTCAGGAACCGTCAACGGCGGCACCCGCACCACCCGCTCTCCGTCCACCCCGAGGACCTCGCGGCTCGTCGTCAGGATCCGCAGCCCCGGACATGCTCGCAGCAGGCTTTCCACCAGCTCCGCGACGGCGCTGAGCAGATGCTCGCAGTTGTCCAGGACCAACATCGTCTGCCTGGTGGCGAGGTGATCGATCAGCAGGTCGGACATCGACCGACCCGGCTGATCCGGTAGTCCGAGTGTGGCAGCGACGGTCTCCGCCAACAAGGCCGAGTCGCGCAGTTCGCCGAGCTCGACCCACCAGACCCCGTCGGCGAAAGCCCGACGCGAATCCTCGGCGACCCGTAAGGCCAACCTGGTCTTGCCCACGCCGCCGATGCCGGTCAACGTCACCAACCGGGAGGCGGACTGCAGCCGCCTGACCTCGGCTATCTCGTGGCGCCTGCCGATGAAACTCGTCAATTCCGCCGGCAGGTTTCCTGGCTTGTCCATCACGGAGGTCGTCATCGAGCAGGCCTCCCATCTCGCAGGCTTCCGGTGTTCAACGCTACGCCTGCCGGGTTTCCGACCGGCTCATGGTGGCCATGTTTGTTGCCGATCGGAGAATGACCGGACCTTGGCACCGCCTCGAACCGGGAGGCGAGGCTGCCTGGTTGGGTATCGACCAGGTGGTGGGTGACGTTACGTGCCTCAGGCCCGTAGAGGGGCTATTGGGTGAATTGTCTAAAGCTCAGCGCGGGGCCAGGTTTCGTAGGGCGAGGGCGAGAACGCGGTGCATGTCCTCGGTTTGATAGCCCGTCCCGGGCTCGCACGTGTGGTCGGCGACGAGGTGGTTGGACATGGCCAGTCCGTGCAGCAGGACCCAGAGCAGGGGGCCGACCTCCCGGACGTCGCCGGCGATGAGGGTGTTGCTCTGCTGAGCCTCGACCACGAGTTCGTTGAAGTAGCCGGTGAAGTCCTGGGCGGCGTCTACCAGCACCCGGCTCGGATTGATCGCGTAGTCGCCTCCGAACTCGAGTCGGTAGTGGTTCGGGTATTCCCAGGCGACTTGGACGTAGGCGAGGCAGGCGCGAAACAGCGGGGTGGAGTCCGTCGCGGTGTCCGCGACTGCGCGCTGCATCTCTGCCTTCAGGGCGGTCAGGTTCTCGGCGGCCACAGTGCTGAGCAGGTCGTCCTTGTCCTGGAAGTGACGGTACGGCGCCGTCCGCGACACGTCGGCCGCCGCGCCGACTGCCCGCAGCGTGACGTGAGCCGGTCCGCCCCGCGCCAAGAGGTCGCTGGCCGCGGCGATCAGGGTGCGGCGCGTGTCCCGGGTTCTGTCCTGCATCTCCTGAGGGTAGAAGCTTGTTGACGCCGTCAACAAACCGCTGTTAGGTTGACGCCGTCAACCTGGTTCGTCCTAGATGGGGGCTCAATGACATCGACATCGCAGGCGAATCCGCTCGAATTACTCTGTTCGGATGTTGCTGCCTGGAATTCCCAACGGGCGGTTTGTGACTCGGGGAGCATCAGCCTCGTCGACGCCGATCTGGCGGGTGCGAATCTCGCCGGTGCAAACCTGGCCGCCGCCGACCTCACCGGCGCCGACCTGTCGGGAGCCGACCTCACCGATGCCAGTCTCGCAGGTGCGAATCTGACCTCCGCCGAGTTCGTCGGGGCCGTCCTGACGAGGGCCGATCTCGCCGGTGCAGTCGCCCATGACGCGAACTTCACCGGCGCCTTTCTCACGCGGGCCGACCTGCGGGAGGTCGACCTGACGATGGCCTTTCTGACGTCAACCTTCCTCGGGCACGCGGATCTGACCGGAGCGGATCTCTCCGGCGCGTACATGACCAGCGCATTCCTCGGTGACGTCAACCTGACCGGCGCCACCCTGATCGGTACCTATCTGGGCAAGGCCAACCTGACGGGCGCGAACCTCGCCGGTGCCGTCCTGGACGGCGCCGATCTCACCGGCGTCACCATGCCGGACGGCACGGAGGCCGGCTGACCGATGCATCCGACGGTGAAGACCGCATTGGCGTTCGTCAACAGAGTGACCGCCGCCCTGTACCGGAGATCGGACGGTCGTCTCGGTGGGAAGTCGGTAGGACTGCCCGTTCTCCTCTTGACGGTGCCCGGTCGCAAGACCGGAATTCCGCGAACCGCCCCGGTCATCTACCTCGAGCACGGCGATTCGTACGTTGTGGTGGGTTCCGCATTTGGATCGAAAACCGACCCTGATTGGATGAGGAACCTAGCGGCGGCCGACTCCGTTCGGATTCGGATCGCCGATCAGGAGTGGGATGTATCGGCACGCATCGCCACGGGTGACGAGCGAGACAGCCTCTGGCGAAACGTGATTGCGCCCGACCTGCCCTCGCTCGCGAAACATGAGGCGCGTTCCGGGCGTACGTTCCCGGTGGGCGTCCTGGCGCGACCATGAATCAGCTTGCGGGACTGCCGATGCCAACGGAACCCTCCCCGCCGGGCTGACCGGGCTCCGCGCCGCCTGCGGGCTCGCGCACGTAGGCGTACATCTGCGACGGGGCGGTCGAGGTGCCGCCGAAGTAGAAGCCGGCGTACCACTTCCCGGTTCTGGTGGGGTTGGAAGGGCAGGACCGGGGGAGCGTGGCCGTCTCGTGGATGTCCCGGCCGAGGATGGTGCCATCGACGGCGAAACGGTATACCGGCCCGTCGATCTGGATCGAATACCTCAGGGGCACAGTGGCAGCGAGATCGTCGTGGGAGAGGGTGACGAGCGCGCTTTCCGGGTATTGATGCACTCCATTCGCATTGGCGTACGGCACGAGTTCGAGTACGCGCGGCGATGTGTCGGTACGCCACCGCCAGCCGAACATGGCACCGTTACGAGCAAGGTCGAAGTCGCCGCAGTCAGAGAAGCCGGGCAGCTTGTTCCAGTCGAACTGGTCCTCTGGCTGGGTGGGAGAGGTGAGAACGTACTCGGCGGTCGGGGTCAGCACGAAGTCGTAGGTGCGCGACGCCCCACCGGGGCTGACCCAGCCCTCCAACGGGCCGGTTGCGCCGGTCGGGCGACCCACCGACGCACTGTGCGCGCCCTGCTCGATGGTGTAGCTCGACCATCCGGGGGGCGTGCCAGGGGCCAGGCAGCCGCTCAGCACGGTGGCCGCCGTCAACGCTGTGGCGGCGATGCCGGCCTTTCGGGTGATCCTGCGGCTCACGGTTCTCCCTCCGGTTTCGACCCGCACACCCTCCCACACGCTTCGTTCGCCCGCCCCGTTTTCGAAGCGGCCGATTGTCGGTGACCACGGATTCCTCGGCATGCGCCCGCGGTCAGGCAGGAGAGTTTCGACCGCCGTTCATCACGGTCTGCCACCAGTCGTTGAGGGGGCTTGGTTCCGGCCAGTGGATCTGCTCCTCGGCGGGCGGAACGTGGGGGTCGCGGCGGCTCGTATTCGACTCGCCGACCCGGGTCTGCGGGTGATCGTCCTCGCGCGGCACAGCGCTGCACCTCCCTGGCACCGGTGCGCCCGCCGAGCGCGAGCGCGGCCATTGTGCACTACGAAGTTAGCACCGAATGTGATCGACAGGTGGGACCTGGTTCCGGTTCTACGCCTGCACTATTCGATGATGATTTGAAGTGAATGGCGTGTACGTCTTGAGCTCAGCGCGGGGCGAGTGCGCGGTCCGCGAGTGCGGTGACGACCGGCGTGAGCGCCAGTGCATGCTCGAGCGTCAGGTGGTTGTCGTCGCGGAACACCAGATCCTTGCCGACGATGACGGGGCAGCGGTCCGCGGTGCAGAACAACTCCGTGAGGTCGGCGTACTGTCCGCCGCCTGCCGCGGTCGCCGCGGCCTCCGCCGCGACTCCCGCGGCATTCACCGCGACCGGGCGGAGCGGCGAGCAGGCGGTCACGTCGTCGAGGTGGGCGGACAAGCACGTCGGCACGGTCGAATGCGGATCGGGGACCGGACCGAGGACGAGGACGGCCGCTCCTGTGGCCCGTAGCTGCGCCACCATGTGGGTCAGGCTGTCGAGCCAGGCGGGGCCGTAGACGTCGAACCCGAAGTCGCCGCCGTAGCGCCGGGACATGCTCAGCACGATCAACCGTGGCCGCTCGGCCAGTAGCCGCGCGACGACCTCGCCTCGCCACTGCTCACACTCGCTGTACTCCCGACCGAGGTAGGGGCTGGTGATCGGCAGGTCGAGCAGCGGGCAGGTGACCTTGCCCAGGGTTTTGAGCCGCCAATGTCGTTGCTCGGCAGCCGATTCGAATGCGGGATCCCACATTGCGGCGTGCGAGTCGCCGACCAGCGCCACCGTCGTCGTCGAGGTCGGATCGCCCGCGGCACAGTCGATCGCACCGACCTCGAGCCAGGACCGCACGCAGCCGTTGACGAATACCTCCGGCTTGTCGGCCGGTGCGTCGGCCAACGTCGGGGACAGATTCGACGGCACGGCGAGCGTTGCGGCCGACTCCGTGACCGCGGCGTGCACCTGCGCGGTCAGCTGCTGCACCGCGGCCTCGTGCGGGTCGACGGACGGGGCCGCCGCCGCGGGCGCGGGCGCGGTGGTGACCGTCAGATCCGCAGCCGCCGCGCCGTGGCCGACCGGGACGGGGCGTGCGACGAGGAGCAGCAGCCCCGCGCACACGGCGACGGCCGTGATGGCGCCACCGAGGGCGAGACTGCGCGATGCCGAATCCCGTAGCGGTGCTGCGAACCGGACCGGATTCTCGACGAGGTACAGGGTCAGCATGGCCAATCCGGCGGACAACGCGACCGCACCGAGCCGCCCGAGCAGGCCGAGGGGATGACCGAGGAGGGCAGGCATCAGCAGGAGTGCCGGCCAATGCCAGAGATACCAGGAGTACGACACCCGGCCGACGGCCCGGATCGGCGCAAGTGAGAGTCCGCGACCGACCCCCAGTCGCGGTGCGGCGCAGCCGGCGCCGATCACCAGGACGGTGCCCAGCACCGGAAGCAGCGCGGCGGTGCCGGGATACGGAGTTGTCTCGTCAAGTCGTGTGCACGCGAGGACGAGCAGGACCAGGCCCGCCCATCCGGCGACGGTGGCCGCGGTCGCGGGCAGCCGACTCCACCCGCGGAGCGAGAGCGCCACCAGTCCGCCCGCTGCCAGTTCCCAGGCCCTCGACGGCAGCGAGAAGAATGCCCACGACGGCAGCGTGTCGGTCCAGGCCGACGAGACCGCGAACGATGCCGCCGCAACCAGCGTGAGTACGAGCAGGTACGGCGTCGGCGATGTCGGGGCATCCGCGACGCCGCGACGCGAGACGCGCCGAACCAGCCAGGCGGCCCCGATGATGAGGGCGGGCCACAGCAGGTAGAACTGCTCCTCCACACCGAGCGACCAGAAGTGCTGGAACGGCGACGGCGGCGCGTCGGCGGCCAGGTAGTCGGTGCCGTGCAGGGCGAACCGATAGTTGCCGACGTAGAGCGCGCTCGCCATCTCGTCGCCGAGGACGTCCCGCGCCTGCAGCGGAGGCAGCAGCACCGCCGAGCAGATCGCGGTGACGACCAGCACCAGGCCACCGACAGGCAGCAGCCGTCGAGCCCGCGCGCCGTAGAACCGGGCGAGGCCGACCGTGCCGGTGGTCGACACATCGCGCCACAGCAGCCCCGTGATCAGGAAGCCGGAAACGACGAAGAAGATGTCGACGCCGACGAACCCGCCGCCCACACCGGGAACGCCCGCGTGGAAGAGGACGACCATGACCACGGCGACGGCCCGCAGACCCTCGATGTCCGGGCGGAAATCCCTGGATCGTGTTGCAGCGGGATCGGTGAGGCGGTCACCGTCGGATCGGCGTTCTCGCTCTGCAGTGACAACGGTGTTCACCCCGACCAGCCGTCCTCCCCCGAAGATCCAGCCACCCCGTGTATCCGGGCAGACGCACCGCAGCGGAGTCCCGTGCAGCGGTCGGCCGCAGCGTAGGCGAAATCATCCCACTGAGATCCCCGCACGGTGCCGAGCCACGCCGGGACAACTTTCCGGTCTGTCGGGCTTCGCTCAGCGCTCCCGCGGCTTCGTGAGGAGGTTGTCCGTGGGGGTCGGACGACGAAAGAAAGGCAAGGAGTTTGCCAACTCCCTGCCACTCTCAACATATAGCGCGATGGGGGTCTTGCGGCAAGACCCCCATCGTGTTGCAGAATCTCCAAGCCGGAGGCCAGGACCTGCGGAAATCAGGGATTCGCGAAGCACGCGGGTTCTTGTCGAACGGGGGTTTTCGAATGATCGACGTGATCGTTGCCGGTGGCGGACCGACCGGACTGATGCTGGCCGCAGAGTTGCGGCTGCATGGCGTGCAGCCGCTCGTCCTGGAGAAGCTGACCGAGCCGACCAGGCATGTCCGGTCGCTCGGCCTGCACGTGCGCAGCGTCGAGGTGATGGACCAGCGCGGTCTGCTGGAGCGGTTCCTCGCGCTGGGCAAGAAGTACCCGGTCGGCGGCTTCTTTGCCGGCATCGCCAAGCCGCGGCCCGACCGGCTGGACACCGCGCATCCGTACATCCTCGGCATCCCGCAGCCCGTCACCGAGCGACTGCTTAGCGAGCACGCCGCCGAACTCGGCGCCCCGATCCGGCGCGGCCGCGAACTGGTCGGCCTGAGCCAGGACGACGACGGGGTGACCGCCCAGCTGGACGACGGCACGCAGCTGCGCTCGCGCTACCTCGTCGGCTGCGACGGCGGCCGCAGCACGGTGCGCAAGCTGCTGGGTGTCGGCTTCCCCGGCGAACCCACCCGGGTCGAGTCGCTGCTGGGGGAGATGGAGGTGGCCGCGCCGCCGGAGATCCTGGACGCCGTTGTGTCCGAGGTCCGCAAGACCCACAAGGGATTCGGCGCCGGACCCTCCGGGGACGGGGTGTACCGCATCGTCGTGCCCGCCGCGGGGGTGGCCGAGGACCGGTCGGTCCCGCCGACCCTCGAGGAGTTCAAGCAACAGCTGCGGGTGTTCGCCGGCACCGACTTCGGCGTGCACTCACCGCGTTGGCTGTCCCGCTTCGGCGACGCCACCCGGCTGGCCGAGCGCTACCGGGTCGGCCGGGTGCTGCTGGCAGGCGACGCTGCGCACGTCCACCCGCCGCTGGGCGGGCAGGGCCTCAACCTGGGCGTCCAGGACGCGTTCAATCTGGGCTGGAAGCTGGCCGCCGAGGTGGGCGGCTGGGCGCCGGAGGGGCTGCTGGACAGTTACCACACCGAACGGCACCCGGTGGCCGCCGACGTGCTGAACAACACCCGCGTGCAGTCCGAGCTGCTGTCCACCGAGCCGGGTCCCCGGTCCGTGCGCCTGCTGCTGTCGGAACTGATGGACTTCGAGGAGGTGAATCGGTTCCTGACCGAGAAGGTCACCGCGATCGGGGTCCGGTACGACTTCGGCGAGGGGCACGAACTGCTCGGCAGGCGGCTGCGGGACGTGGCGCTGAAGAATCGAGGCCGCCTCTACGGGCTGATGCACGCCGGCCGCGGGCTGCTGCTCGACCAGACCGGTCGGCTGTCGGTGGCGGGCTGGGCGGACCGCGTCGATCACGTCGTCGACGTCAGCGACGAACTCGACATGCCCGCCGTATTGCTGCGGCCGGACGGCCACGTGTCCTGGGTCGGTGAGGATCAACAGGATCTGATCGGCCGGCTGCCCACGTGGTTCGGCGCTGCGGCCGGATGAGCGCGCGTGACCCGGGTATCCGCGTGCGGATCACACCATCGGACCGCGCCAGAGGCGTACCACTCCTGACGGCCAGTCACAGCTCGCGCACAGTCCGTTGGCACCGCCGACAAGTGTGGCATCCGGACCGAGGCCTGCCGGGTGATCGAGCCGGGTCCAGGAATCGAGATCCGCTGCACCGGAGGCGAATACCTGGTGATCGTCGTCGCCGACGCACACAACGAATCGATCCTCGGCGCCAACTGCCCAGTGGAAGGGGATGCCCTCCTCGATGCCGGAATCGATGTCTTCGGAACGTATCGACATGAATGAATCCGAGTCCACGGCAGGGCGCACCCGCATGATGTCCGACTCGTGCGTCAGCGTCACCACCGAATCGACTCGGCCGACATCGAGGACGACCTCTTCGTCGTACACGAGCGGGTCGAGACGATCGCCGAGCCGAATCGGATCGATCCAATAGACCGCACAGCCATCCTGCCCTGCACCGATCGAAAGCCCGAGATGCCCGCTGCGGGTGCGGGAAACGTGTGATCCTCCCGCCGTCAGGTCGGTGAGTTCGACGGACGCGACCATCTTCCCGTCGCGGACAAGGCACCAACGATCACTGTGGTCACCAGGCTCGGTGAACGCGAATGTCTCGCTGGCCGAATCCCAGTACGCGGAACCGGTTCCCCACTCCGGCCAACCGTCGTGGACGTGCTCCCAGACGACCGATCCGTCCGGCCTGTGCAGCTGCGCTCGGTCTCGAAGACTGACCGCCGCGTAGTCGAGCGCGTCGGACACCGTCGAAGCACCGCATCCTTCGAATTCGGCTGCGAACAGCGACCGGTCGAATGTCGCGTCGAATACCTCCAGCCGTTCGGGCGACGATACGAGCCAGCCGGCCGGATGCGAGGTGACCGTGCTGCGCTCCGGCATCGTCAACTCGGCGCCCACCGGTGCCAGGAATGTGTTCGACATGGCGCCGAGCCTACAAACGATGGCGGCGACCACCGTGCGCGCTCGGTCCTCCCATGCTCGGCCTTCGATGCCCGCGTGCGCCGAGGTGCACTGCCACAACAATTCGGTGCTAACTCGGTGTGGCGACGACCTCGTCGACCTCGAGGGTGTGCGCACTGCACCGGGTGACCGTGTCGTATGACGACGGTTCAGGAAGGTCAGTTCCCATCCCGCGCATCAGCGCCCGCATCAGCGAACCGACCGAACGAGCCTGGATCACGAGCGCGGCGTCCAGAGCCGCCAGTGCGAGCAGGGCAGGGCCGCCGATCCACAGCGGAATCCTCATCGCTCCTCCTCTGGCCTCGTTGCCCGCCAGCGCCGGCGAGATGCATCGCCTCGTAGGCACCGACATAGCTGGAAGATTACTGAGCCGTGGTCCGTGCCGGGCGATTTGCCGAGGTCTGCCGATCGGGTGGTCGGCCCCGCTGGGTGGATCGGGGGTTCTACCCAGCGGGACCGGCGACGTTTCGGTCGGGGGACGAAAACGGCGCGAATGAAGTCTAGCGATGCGAACAATTGCTGGCAAGCTTCCAGCTAACTTATTGGGACTCGGCTCAGCTGGTTGCCCATCGCATCCGGTTCCGCGAACGCAGACTCAGATGACGTTGTGCTGCGGGGTTTCCCGGGCGTACCACTGCTCCGCGGTTTCCTGCGCCTTCGCCGACGCGATGCTGTCGGCGATGCCGGCTATGCCGACGGCAAACCCGATCGCGGCGACCGCTGCCACCACCGCGGCGATGAGACGCCTCTGTCGGCGGGCTTGGCTGTTGGCGGCCTCGCGGCGCTGTCGGGCTACCTCGAGGCATGTGAACTTGTCGTGCGCGATCCTTTGGGCCTGCGCCGGATGGCCGGCGGCGGCCATCGCGACTTGGTTGGAATGCAGTGCGGCGATAGCCCCCGACAGTTCCTCGTCGGTCATGTCGTTCACCGCCTCCATCAGAGGTGTACTGACGGGGGCGACGGATCTCCGCGGGGCGACGGACCTCCGGGCCGAGTGGCCTGCCTGCATGCAGAGAAGTCCGACGGCGATGAGGGCCGCGGACGCTCCTGCTGTCAGGAGTATCAGCGCTTCGGACTCGGTGAAGTGCGCCGCGAGGGCCAGTCCGCAGGTGAGGCCAATGCCTGCGGCGAGTTCGGCAACTCGATTCTTGAACGCCATCGGTTGGCCTTCGTCACGCTGGTCTCGACCATTTGCTGCGGTCATACTGCCCTCTTCGTTTTCATGCGCAGATGGACCGGCCTGTTCGGCTACTGATCGAAGCTGGAGGCATCCGGCTAATCCGCAGCACTTGGCCGTCAGGATGTTGCTAGAAGATAGCAGTTCTAGGCTTGGTCAAGGCCGAGGGCGGTGAGCCGGCTCGGATGCCTAGTCGATTGTGGTGGTTGACTCTAATTGCACGGCACCTGCCGACTTCGCGGCCGAGGAAGCGATGCGAGGCTGTAGATTTGCTGGCGCTGCTTTCGGCGTTGTGGGGGGCGCTGTCGGAGCCGGGCTCGAATCGGCGTTCGGTCGGGGTGTCACGTGGATGTCTGTGGGCAACAGGCCGGGTGTGGTCGGTTCGGCGCCGCGAAGTGGCCGCTATTGCGGGTGAGTGAAGGTTTCACGGGCATCGGTGCCCTGCCTTGCAGTCTGGCATTTGCCAGATTTCAGCAAACAGCTAGCATACCCGTGGTGGCCTGCCGACCCAGCCGATCGCTCAGTGGTTGCCCACTCACGAATCGTTGCAGGTGCGTCGCTGGATGGGGATTTGTCCGACGGCCTTCATGGGTATCGGAGTTGCTTGATCGGCGAGCGGCGGACTTGGAGACGCAATGGTGAGGATGCCGGCCGAGAGTGGTGTGCCGGCGATCGGTGGACGTGATGCAGGTGGACGCTCGTTAAAGCGCCTTCGCCGCGGCCACCGGGCGCTGGCGGTACTCCGCTGGTGCGGTGCCGGTGCAATCCTTGCCGGGATCGGCCTGGGTGGCGCCGCGACGGCGGTCGCCGACCCGATTCAGGGCTGCGCCCAGTCACACTCGCATCGACCCTGCAATCCGAACCATCCCCAGTGTCCTCATGGAGTCCCTGCGTCCGGGCCTCCGTGCGGAACCCGCCCAACGGCTCCGCAGACGGCCCCGCCGCTGGTGACGCCAGTGGTGCCCGAGCCGACCACCACGGCGCCAACGACCCCGTCCACCACGGCGCCAACGACCCCGTCCACCACGGCGCTAACGACCCCGTCCACCACGGCGCTAACGACCCCGTCCACCACGGCGCTAACGACCCCGTCCACCACGGCGCCAACGACCCCGTCCACCACGGCGCCAACGAGCCCGTCCACCACGGCCGGGGGTGGACTCGTCCCGGTCCCGGTCCCGGTCCCGGTCCCGGTCCCGGTCCCGGTCCCGATTCCGATTCCGGTCCCCCCTCTCCAGGGCGGTGGTCCCACGCTGTCCGGCAACAATCTGGTGATACCGCCTCCCATCTCCGTACCTCCGGGCGAGTTGGTCCCGGCGCACGTCCCGGCACCTCCGGGCGAGGTGGTCCCGGCGCCCGTCCCGGTGACTCCAGGTGAGTCGGTCCCGGCACCCGTCCCGGCGCCTCCGGGTGAGACGGCGATCCCTGCGCCCGTCCCGGATTCTGCCGCCGACGCCATCGCGCCTGGTTCGACCGATGTTCGTCCCGATGTCTCACCGCTCGACGAAACTCGGTCGCCGCAACCGGGCTACGAGGCCACCTCGGCCCAGTCTGGGTTGGGCGAGTGGGGGAGCGCGCTGGTGAGCCTCGGCGGGCTCTCGACCGTCGCGGCGGTGTCTGCGGTGTTCTCGGCCCGGGGCGCGCGTGCGCAGCGCGCGAGGGCGAACGCGACATACGCAGAGTTCTTCGGACCGACCGCGCGTCGCGGCCTGTGATGGGGGACGAATGACCAAGGCGATCAGGTCTCATCGCCGTGTGTCGGCGGCCGTCGATGCGGTGTGTGCGGTCGCGGCGTCGGCCGAGGCGTCAAGCCTCGCGTCGGTGGTCGTGCGGGTCGCTGCGGAGCGAGGTCGCGAGATCACCGTCCGCACGCAGCCGCTGCCCATCGGTGTCTATGGACAACACCTCAGCTTTGTCGATCATGACGAGATCATCATCGCCGATGGTTTGCCGAACCCGGACCGGACGCTCGCGCACGAGCTGGGGCACGTCGTCTTCGGTCATGCCGGTGCGGCGATCGAGGAGGAGACGCTGGCCGCCGACGATGACCTCATCGCATACATGCTCAGCCAGCGCTCGCGCGGCGTGGACCCGCCGTCCGTCGAGCACGAGATCCAGGAGTGGGAGGCCGAGACCTTCGCCGGCCTGCTTCTGCACCGGCTGGCCATTCTGTCCAGACACGGCAATCCCGTGTCGGTGCTGCGATACGACGAGGCGCTCGGGTGAGTTACTGGATAGTTGCGCTGCTCGCCTGGATCGCGGCGGGAGCACGGGTGGGGCGCGCGATAGTCCGCGCCCCCACGATGGTCAGATTCGCCATCGTGGCAGCGGTGGCGTCGCTCGCGGTCGGGGCATTCGTCGCGACCCCGGAACTCCGCGTTCTGCTGGGACGTCACGTCGACGTCGATCTGCTCTCGGTCGGACTGTGGATGGTCAGCGCGGCCTCGAGTTTCGTGATCGCCGCTGCCGTGTGGCCGCTCGATTCCCGGCGCGCCGTCGGCCGGTTCGCCGGGGTGGTGTACGCCCTGGCGGCGGTCGCGGTCGGCGCCGCCTGGGTTCTTGATGCGCCGTGGATTGCCTGCGCGGTCGTGGTTGCGATGTTCGGGGTCGTGTCCGTCACCGGTGTCCGCCACCTCGCGCCGACCCCGCTCGGTCGCGGGATCGCGCTGTTCACTGCGGGCAGCGCGGTGATCGTGGTGGCCGGGGTCGCCGCGATCGTCCGCAACGGATCGACCTTTTTCGATCCCGGCTGGCCGTGGGCGCTTGGCACCGCGTTGATGGCCTCGGGTGCGCTGTGGTTCATGGTGGAGGCGTGGGTGCGGGCGCGGATCGTGCTTGCCCGGCTGCGGAAGGTTCATCGCCTGGTCACCGAGCGCTTTCCCGAGGTGGTCGATGGCGACCTCGCGCACTCCAGCAGCGTGCTGCGGGCCTCGGATCAGGTGTCACAGATTCTCGACGCGCTCTACCTTCAGATCGGTCTCGGAATGGGTGGACTGGACGATTCGCCGGTCCCGTCGAGTGCGGCCGAACGCGCTCGGGTTGTCGCGCAATGGGTGGACCACTCGCCCGAGGTCCCGTTCGACCCGGAGTGGATCAGCACCCCAGATGGCGTCTCGGACCGCAGATGGGTTCTGGAGATCGCCCGCGCGCATTCCCGGCTCGCCCGGCGCTGATCGCGCCCGCGGCGCGGACTATTCGGTCGAGTCCGGGGGAACCGCGGGCAGGCCCTCGCTCGCGCGGAGCTTCTCGGCCATCGCGGTCAGGAGAGTCTGCGACTCCTCTGACAGGTCGAACGCGCGGCTCGAGAGCCGGCGCAGCCCGTACCCCTGCAGCTGCGAGAGGAGTTTCAGGTCGTGATCGATCTTCGCTGCGTAGATGTCGTTGAAGAAGTAGTCCGGCTTGACCTTGAAGAACTTGGCCAATGCGGCCACCGTCTCGTTCGAAGGATTCGTCCGCTGTCCCGAGCGCAACTGTGACAGGTACGGCTTCGAGATGTGGTGCCCGGCCTCGATCAGTGCATCCGCCACTTCCGCGTTGGTGTGCGGCTTTCGCCCGGGAGGGTGCACGGTCTCGAACAGCTTGTTCAAGCGCGAAGCGAAATCGGAGTCCATCTTCGGGGACTGGGTCCTTCCAGCGGGTTTACCGCGTCAGAGGGCTGAGATAGCTAGATGATAACTCACGTCACCACTCGTGTTCGGAATACTAGCCGCTGATTCGGACTCGGCCGGCTCGGGTGGGTGTGGGTCGCCGAAATCGCCGCTATTGGGGTGGCCGGTCGCACTCCCCACTCGTCGGCGGACCCTACGTATTCCGGCCTTGAAGAATGGGCACTGCTCGGAACCTTCGGTCGCCGGCCGACTTTCGGAATCGACCGCCGTTGATTAGCCTGATGTTAGCTGGCTGTCTGACGGGTCCCGCACGTTCGCTGGGGCCGAGGGCGCCGGCACGGGAGGGGAATTTCATGAATATCGTCAAGACCACCACTGCGGTCGCGGGGCTCGTTGTCGGGGCGGCGGGGGCATTGCTGCTCGGCGCCGGTACCGCGTCGGCGCTGACGCCGGTGGTGAACCCCGAACTCCAATATGTCGGTGCGGTTCTCGATCCCAGCGAAACCCGGGTCGCCGCGGACATCCAAGCAGGCAATGTGATCAATGCGGTCTTCGGGGACCGTTGGACCGTCGGTCTCGACCCGAAGTCGGTGTGGAACACCGGGGGGTGGACGCCGGTGACGGGCGATCAGTTCATCGACGAAGCCGCCTCCCATGGGGGTCGGGTCGCGGTGTACCTGCAAACCCCCGACCTCCACGGGAATGTGTTCACCGCCTACTCGCGATGGTGAGACCCGAGCCACGTCAGGTCTGTCCGCATCCGTATCTGTTTGCGGAAGTGTCACATTCGGGCAATTCCGGCCGCCGAAGTGCCACTGCCGGCGAGGTCGCTCTTGGCTAGCTCCGGGGGACCCGGAGGCGGTTCTGCCGCGCAATCAGTTCGGCAACACTGATCGTCGGTGCGTCGTCCGAACGCCGATTTCGGGTGGCCCCAAAAGCGGGCGAGACGGACGGACATGACTCGCCGGCAACGGACTTCAGCGAGGGCGCGGTTTCCGGGGCGGCTTCCTGTGCGGGCATCGGGCCATACGATGCGGCGAGATCCGGGATGTCGGATGGCATCCGCTCGTCCGCGAGGATCGGCTCGCCCATGCCCAGCTTCTCCTGAATACGCTTCATCCAGGCGGGCGCCCACCAACAATCCTCGCCGAGCAGCTTCATCGTCGCCGGCACCAGGAACATCCGGATCAGGGTGGCGTCGATGATCAGCGCGGCGATCATGCCGTAGGCGATGTACTTCATCATCACCAGCTCGGAGAACGCGAACACTCCGGTGACGACGATGAGGATCAGTGCCGCCGCGGTGATGATGCGGCCGGTGTGCGCGGTGCCGATCCGAACCGACTCGGTGGTGCTTGCACCCTGTGCCCGCGCCTCCACCATCCGGGACAGCAGGAACACCTCGTAGTCGGTGGACAGGCCGTAGACGATCGCCATGATCAGCACCAGGACCGGCGACATGATCGGGCCGGGGGAGAAGTTCATGAAACCGGCACCGCTGCCGTCGATGAAGATCCACGTCAGGATGCCGAGGGTCGCGCCGAGGCCCAGCGCGGTCATCAGCACCGCCTTGATCGGCAGCACCAGCGATCCGAACGCCAGGAACATCAGCAACGTGGTCAGCAGTACCACCGTGGCGATCATCACCGGCAGGTTGTCCAGCAGCGCGGCGATCGAGTCCTGCTCGATCGCGGGTGTCCCGCCGACCAGCATCGTGACCCCGTCGGGCACGTCCATGGCCCGGAGGTAGTCGATCGTCGCCTCGGAGTCGTTGCGGTCGGTCAGGCCGGCCTTGAAGACCGTCACCCCATCCTTGGTCGCGTTGTTCACCGAGAACGTCTCGACCAGACCGGGCGCACCGTTGGCCTCCTTGACGATCTGGGTGATCTGCGGCGTGCCCTGGGCGCCCTCGAACACCAACTTGATCGGCTCAGTTCGATAGCTGGGGAACAACTCGTCGAACTGTTCCTGCGCGAGGCGGGTCGGGTTGTCCGGTGGCAGGTAGGTTTCGTTGATCCCGCCCAGCTTGATCCCCGAAATCGGGATGGTGAGTAGTAGCAGTCCGATCACGATGGGGATCGCGACCTTCAGTGGGCGCTTCATCACCCACTGGGTCAGCCGGCCCCAGACGCCGTTCTCGATCTCCTCGGTGGTCTTGGTCTTGCGAATCGACCTGAGTCCGAGCGCATCGACACGAGGGCCCAGGATCCCCAGGATTGCCGGCAGCAGCGTGATCGAGATCAGTGCGGCCAGGATGACCGCCGCGATGGCGCCGTATGCCATGGATTTGAGGAAGCCCTGCGGGAAGATCAGCAGGCCGCCGAGGCTGGCGACGATCATCGTTGCGGAGAAGACGATGGTCCGGCCGGCGGTCATCACGGTGCGTCGCACGGCGTCGCCGGTGTCGTAGCCCTCGGCGATCTCCTCGCGGAAGCGGCTGACCATGAACAGGCCGTAGTCGATCGCCAGGCCGAGGCCGATCAGCGAGACCACCGACAGGACGAACCCGTTGACCTCGGTGAGCTGAGCCAGTGCCTTGACGACACCATTGGCGGCGATGATGGTCAGGCCGCCGACGATCAGCGGCAGGGCCGCGGCGACGATGCCGCCGAAGATGAAGAAGAGCAGGACGCCGACCGCCGGGATGGCCAGGATCTCCATCCGGTGCAGGTCGTCGGCCATGGTGTCGCTGATCGTGCCGGTGACCGGCTGCAGCCCGGTGAGCTGGACGTCGATGCCGTCGATGTAGAACTCGTCGCGGACCTTCTTGAAGTTCGCGGCGACCTCGGTGTCGTTGTCGCCGTTGATCGCAACGCTGGCGATGGCGTGTTTCTTGGCGGGATCGGCCATCAGGGCGGCAGCGATCTTGGTCTGCCAATAGCTGGCGTTGACCTTGAGGATCTCGTCCGGGTTGTTCGCCGCCAGCTCGTCGAGGCTCTTGGTGACCTTCGCGCCGAACGCCGGGTCGTCGACGGTCTTGCCCTCGGGCGCGGTGTAGAGGAGCACCACGTCCGCGCGGGTGTCGCGACCGAAGGTGCCGTCGGCCAACTCTGCGGCGGCCACGGACTCAGATCCAGGGTCGACCAACCCGCTCTGGCTCAGCTGCTTCTCGACCCCGAGGCCGTACGCCCCGAGGGCGAGCATCAGCCCGACCATCAACCCGATCACGGTGAACCGCAGGCGATAGGCGATCCGTCCCCACGTAGCGAACACCTGCTGCGCTCCCCCCTGGTGGTGCACGGACCGGGCGCACCGAACGCCGGGCCCGGTATGCCCGCGCATGTCGAGGCAACATCCCCACCGGTCCTCGACCTGCTCGGCACTGCGAGGCTCACGGTACGCAAGGTCTCCGGTTCTGGAGGGCAGTCACATGCTGATCGGGCTGGGTCAGCCGACCGAATCGCAGGCGGAAGGTGCACGGCGAAGGGTGAATTCCCTGGTGGTCAGGTGTCCAAGAGTGATCTCCGGCGGTCCTCTAAGAAGGTTCTGAGAATCCCACCAACCGCCGCGTCTCTTCGTCCGAAGAGCCTGACGTGCAGGCTGTCGGTGGTCGATCGTAGGGTCGGCGCGACGGGCCGAGCGGCCCGCGGATCAGGAGGAGCGAGGCGTGGGGACATGGGGTTCGGGACCGTTCGAGAACGACGGAGCGGGCGACCTGCTCGCGGCGATTCGGGCAGGTGACTTCGAGATCGAAGACTTCAGCGGTCATGTCGACGAGGGGTACCTCGAGGCGGACGACGCGCAGGCGGCCATCGCGCTTGCGGAGGTCGTCGCGGTGGCCCACGGACTCTTGCCTGCGCCCCCACAGCTCGAGGGCATCGACACCGCCGCGTACACCGGGTCCCTGACCCAGGAGCAGCGCGGATGGATTCTCGCCACGCTCGAACGGACGATCGCCGACAGCGACACCTCGGAGCTGCACGAGTTGTGGGCTGAGAACGGTCCGGAGGATCTCGAGGCGTGGCGGGCGCCGATCCTGAGCAGGCTGGAGAGCCTCAGAGCGCTGAGCTGAGTCGACCAGCCGCTGCCGTGCCACGGGGACCGGAAATGGACCCCGTGACACGCTGCGGCTTCGTGGGTCTGCATCCGATCAAGCGGCGTCGAGGGCACCGGTGATCTTGCGGGCCATCTCGGTCATGGTGGGGCTCGGCTCGCCCTGATGGATCTGGGCGGCTTCGATGGTGACGTTGATGGTGCTGCGGAAGTTCTCTGCCTCTGCCGGAGCCTGCTTCTCGAGCAGGCTCATGGCCGCCGTCAGCGCCGGGAGCACGTGGTCGGCGAGTTCGGCCACGGACTTGCCGTTCAGGTCCTTGATCGAGGACTTCTCGGCGAGCACGCGCCCGACGAGGCCGGTCGCGGAGGACAGGGCGATGGTGCCGTTGGTGGCGATCTTGTGGGGCGAGCGGCCGGCGGCGGCCAGCAGCGACACGGCGCCGTAGGCGGCGGTCCGCAGGGTGATCTTGTCCTGGTCGGTGAGGGTGACGGACATGGTGGTGTTCTCCTTCGAATCTGTTGTGGTGAAACTGAATTGAAGAGTCAGGTAGTCGAATATGTTGGGCTGGTCGGCGATTGGTTCGACTAGTCCCGCTGATCCAGGGCCGCCGCCGTCTCACGTACGGCCTCGGCGACGGCCCGGAAGTCCTTGCGAAGAATGTGGGAGTGGTTGCTCGCGACCTTCGCGCTGACCTGGATGTTCGGGTTCCGGTCGAGCACCGGGTCGAGTGAGGCCCGCACCGCTTCCATCTCCTCCTCGCCTCCGCCGAGGTTGGCGCCGGTGGCCAGCACGTAGCGCACCGGGCAGGTCACGCGGTCGAGGACCGGACCGAGGGCGGCGTGGAGCTCGTTGGCCTCGATGTTGACCTCGGCGTGCTGGTCGGCGGTCATCCGCGCGGCCATACCGAGCGGGCGCGCCACCGGCATCAGAAACCGCATCCGGCGGAACAGCTTCCGGATCCGCTCACGCGCCTCCTCGCCGGTGATGCCGTATGGCATGGCGCCGTCCACCGACACCACCCCGGCGACGCGGTCCGGGTTCCGTTCGGCCCAATGCGCCGCGAGCAGCGCGCCATAGGACCAGCCCACGAGGATCGGCCGCTCCACCCCACGCGCCGCGAGGATCGCGTCGACATCCCGCAGACACGCCTCGAAGGAGTAGTCCGCCGACCGCTTCGATTTGCCGCGGGCCCGCTCGTCGAAGGTGATGTGCCGGTAGTCGGGGCCGAGTTCGGCGAGCAACGGCCGCCAGGGCTTCTGATCGGCGTAGGAGCCGTTCAGATAGACGATGGGACGGCCGGGTCCACCGGTGTCGGTCACGGCCAGCTCCGTGTCGTCGACGGGAACCATGCCGGTCCAGCTCGAAGTGGTCGAGTTCGAAACAGTCATTCTTCTCATCTCCTTGCGGCGCCACCGGCACCCCGTCGATGTTCGGTAACTTCTGAACGATTGAGACAGTACGTTGCGTTTATTAATCCGTCAACACGCAACTTTGGTCTATTTAGCCAGTTCAAACGGAAACGATTGGCTTGTTTTGCAATGAATATGACGGTGAACGCAATGGGTGGTTTGGTTTGAGCTTTGCAATGGGGTGGGGCTGAATGCATACTGGGGCGGGTGCGGGCGCCGCGCTCAGCGCATGTCGATACGGAGGGGACCGGCACCGATGCCCGGAGGCAGACTCACCAATGAGGACCGTCAGCACATCGCGGCGGGGCTGGCCAAGGGGCTCGGATACGCAGAAATCGGCCGCCGTCTGGAGCGGCCCGCCTCGACCATCATGCGGGAGGTCACCCGCAACGGCGGACCCGACGACTACCGCGCGGACCGGGCGCAGAAGGCCACACGCCAGCGCGCGCGCCGGCAGAAGCAGGCTCAGCCTCCGGCGCCGCCGATCCCCGACGGCGGCCATGGGCGTGACCCCCAAGCGGTCCAGGAAGTCGCCGAATCCTTCACCGAACTCCTGATTCAGCAGGGGCTGCCCCGGATGGAGGCCAGGGTGCTGGCATGCCTGCAGATCACCGACTCCGGCGCTCTCACCGCCGCCGACCTGGTCGAGCGGCTTCGGGTCAGCCCCGCATCCATCTCACACGCAGTCGCATTCCTCGAACAGCAGGGAATGCTCCGGCGGGAACTGGTTCCCGGTGGGCGTCGCGAACGTTACGTCATCGACGATGAGATCGGGCTCCGGAACCTTCTCACCGCTGTGCAGATGAGCGTCGCCCTTGCGGCCGCATCGCAGCGCGCCGCCGAGATCCTCGGGCCAACCACCCCGGCGGGCGCCCGCTTCGAATCCTCCGCCGAACTGACTCTCCTTGTGAGCGAGGCCCTCCGGCAGGCCATGGAGCAGTGGCGGCAGCGCCTGGCCGCCCGCAGTGCCGGGTGATAACCGAGATCCCTCGCTGGTGGTCACGCGCGGACGCCCGTAGTCAAGCGATACGGAACACCCGGGCATCGTTGGGCTCGATGCCCGGGTGTTTCCGCTCAGCGGAGCAACAGGTCGGCCACCGTGATCCACTGGTCCGGATGGACGAACGCCACCACGGTGTCGTGGGCGATCCCCGCTCGGGCGAAGGCATCGTCCACCCCGCGGTGCCGCGGGGACAACGACGCGTGCAAGGAACCGCCGATGCCCGAGAACCCCAGCTCCACCATGTCCCGGTAGGCGGGTCCCTCTGGCACCAGCGGCTCCGGCCGTCGCTCGATCCGGAGGATCGCCGAGTCGACCGAGGGCACCGGCCTGAAGCTCTCCCTACCGATCCGTTCGAGCAGCTCCCAGGTGAACCACGGCCAGCTCTGCACCGTGACCCGGCTCCAGCGGCCGTAGTCCCCGGACCGCTTGCGCGCGTACTCCAATTGCGTGACCAGTGTCGCCGAGGTCAGCGACGGGGCCCGCAGGCACCAGTCGACGATCTTCGACGTGATCGAGAACGGGATGTTGCCGACCACCGCGAACGGCTCGCGCGGCGGCCGGGCGGCGGTGAAGTCGCCCGTGACCACCTTGAGTCCGGTCCTGGCCTTGAGCGTGACGGCCAGCAGCGGGTCGATCTCGTAGCCGACGACATCGGCTCCGGAGCCGGCGAGGGCGACGGTCAGCGCGCCCTTGCCGGATCCGGGTTCCAGGACCAGTCCGGCAGGTCTGGCCGCCTTGACCACCAGGTCGACGGCGTGCCGGTCGGTCAGGAAGTTCTGCGAGAGCTCCCGCCTGGCTCGGTCCCTTGGCGTGCGACCGCCCTTGGCCCGTACCTTTTTCTGCGTGTGTGAGTAGTTTCCGTGTGCGAATGACTGTGACGCCACAGCTGCTGCCCTTCCGGGTCCTCGAGTGAATGAAGGTCTCGAAGGGCCCTGGGCGCGCCAGCGCGACCGGGAGTCCGCTAGCGGGCCAGAGCCCGGCTGTGGCGGATGCGGATGAAGTGGAGGCAATGCATGCGACAGAACCTAATGAGTTGTCTCTCCCGCGGCAACGCAATTAACAGAGCGGCCGTGGGACGCAGATCGGATGAGCTCCAGGTCGTTCTCGCGCCGCGCAGGGAGCGGTAGCCACACCGGCTCCGCCGGGATCCGTTCCAGCACACCGTCCGCGAAGACGTCGTACAGCGGAAGCTGTTCGGCATGGACGTAGCCGATGTGGCAGTCGCACACGTCGAGCGGGCAGGGCCGCGGCCGCAATGCGTCCCGGAAGGACCCGTCGTACAGGTTGCCCAGCACCTCGGGGACGAAATGGCAGCGCCGGACGGTGCCGGCACCGTCGACGGACACCACCGAGTCCCCGGTACGACAGGCGCGACCCCGCGTGCGATGCGGACTCCGGCTGAACTCGAAGAGCGGGTCGATCCCGATCCAGCCGGCCGCGTCGGCGTCGGTGTACTCGTGGCCCTCGGCGGCGTTGACCCACAGGTACACAGAATCGGGCAGTTCGGCGCGCAGCAGACGGGCCGCCTCCAGGTGCTCCGGCAGTCCGACGACGCCCACGCTGAAGCGCACACCGAGCGCCGTCAGCTCGGTGGTCTTGGTCAGGAACCGATCGTGAGGCGTCTGGCCGGGGTGGTACGTGCACCACAGCGCGACCGCGTCGCGATCGGCGTCGCCGAGCCAGCCGGTGCGGCAGCTGAGGTTGGTCTGGATCGCCACCCTGCGAACCTGCGGGAGCCGAGACAGCGTCACCAGGGCCCGTCGGTACCAGGACCGAACCAGGCCCTCGCCCCACGGCGTGAACAGGATCGACAGCTCCTGATCCTGACCCGCCACCCACCCGCAGAAGCGTTCCAGCGCGGCCCGGTCGGTGCGCAGCTGCTCGGGGGTGTCCCGGCGTTTGGCGAACGGGCAGTACGGGCAGTCGTAGTCGCATGACGCCAGGGGGCCTCGGTACAGGATGGTCAGCACCGTCAGCGGCCCTCGTACTCGGCCATCGCGGCCCGCACCTCCGGTGAGAACAGCTCCGGTCCGAGGGCGTCGGAGTACGCCAGGCCCAGCGCGGTCAGCCGCAGTCGGTCACCATCGGAGAGCAGCCATCCGCGCTCGGTCCACCGGTCCAGCTCGGCGCCGAAGTGCTCGTGCGGGTCGGCACCGAACTGGGAACGATAGTCCGCCAACAGCATTCCCGTTGCCTGCAGCACGGACTGCAGCAGGTGCCGGCGTCGGGCCTCGTCCCCGGTCATCGCGTGGCCCACCACGGCGCGGCGGAAGTCCGCGGTGGTGCCCGCGACGTAGTCGTCGATGATGGCCCGCACCTCGTGTGCGTCGACCGCGTAGTCGAATGAGTAGTGCAGTCCTCGGGTGTACGACCTCGCGCCACAGCCGAGTCCGATCATGCCGTCGGTCTGACAGGCGTAGTCGTTCGGACCGAGATCGGGCGCGTCGGCGCGGCGGAACATGCGCATCGACTCCTGGATGTAGCCCGACGCGGTCAGATGATCGCGGCCGCGCCGGTAGAGGTCCAGTCGGCGGGCGTCCCATTCCGGATCGGGCCCGCCGCCGCGGCGGGCCAGACCCGTCAGCGGTCGCACGTACAGCGGGTACAGGTACAACTCCTCCGGGCGCCAGGCCAACGCGGCGTCGAGGGAGGCGATCCAGGATTCCGGTGTCTGGCCGTCGATCCCGTAGATCAGATCGATGTTCAGGACGTCGATGGCCGCGTCCCGGATCCGCTGCAGTGCGGCCTCCACGTCCGCGCGTCGTTGTGGTCGGACCGCCGCCCTGGCATCGGTCTCGTCGAAGCTCTGGACCCCGAGGCTGAGCCGGGTGACGCCACGCCCTGCCAGCACCGCGAGCCGGTCGGCGGTGGCCGTCGACGGGGACGCCTCCACCGACAGGGGGATCGCCCGCAGGTCCGCCCCCATGCCTTCGGCGATGTCGCACAGCCGGTCCAGTTCCGCCGCGGTCAGGTAGGTGGGGGTGCCGCCGCCGAACGCCGCGGTCGCGAACCGGGCGGACGGCGCCAGGGCCTCGCGCACCGCCTCGGCCTGCCGCTCCAGGGCGTCCAGGTATCGGGTGGTCAGCTCGCCCGGCGCGCCGACGCGGGTGAAGAGGTTGCAGAATCCGCAGCGCACCTCGCAGAACGGCACATGCAGATACAGCGACAGCGCGTCCTGCGGCTCGTCCGCCCACAGGTCGGTCAGGGCCGGGCGCGGGTGCAGCGGCCGGTACGCGGTCTTGTGTGGGTACGCGTACACGTAGTTCTGGTATGGCGGAACGTATCCCGCCGGAGCCATGCCGGTCGGCAGGGGCAGGTCGACGGTGGTCATCGTGGTCCCTCGAGGAAGAAGTGGGCGTAGGGCACCGTCCACACCGAGGGATGGCCCAGTCGGTGCCCGGTGTACCCGCCCTCGCCGTAGGTGGTTCCGTGGTCGGAGCACACGATCGCGAAACACCGGCGCCTGCCGGACATGGCGGCGAACAGCCGCCCGATGTGCCGGTCCACGTACTCCAGGGCTGCCGCGTGCGTTTCCCGCGTGTCCCCGTGATCCGCGGTCGCGCCCTCGGCATGGAACCAGTTCGGTTGATGCAGCGCAGAGACATTGACGAACAGGAACAGGCGACGCTTCGTGGGAAGTTCGGCCACCACACGTTCCGCCAGACTCACCTGCGCCTCGAATGAGGTCGGCGAGGTCACGCCGAGCTCGGGCGACCAGTGCGCCTCCTGGAACAGGTCGGGCAGCACCGAGCCCAGCGCACCCCGGCGGTTGAAGAAGCCGACACCACCGATGCACACCGTGCGGTAGCCGGCGGCGGCGAGGCCGGCGGGCAGGTTCGACTCCGCGAACACGAAAGTCCCGTTGGCAGTCGATTCGCTCCCGCCGAACTCGGCCGCGAACAGCCGCGGGTGTGGCCCCTGTCCGACCGGGGTGGGGAGGAATCCGGCGAACATCGCCTGATGCGAGGCATAGGTGAAACTTCCGGGGGCGTGGCGTTCCTCCCACCGGCCGTCTGGCAGGTGCCGCACCAGGTTCGGGATCCGTCCGGCGGCCGCGAGCTCGCACGCCACGTCGTAGCGCAGGGTGTCGAGCGTGATCATCAGGATGTCGTCGGATCCCACGACGGAGTTCATGTCCGGCCGTGCCGCAGTCGATTCCGACTGTGCGGCGGCCGTCGCGTCAGGCCGCGGCATGATCGGTCCACCCCGCGATCGCGGCCAGTTGCGCCGAATAGGTGTCGAGACCGTCGGCGCGGCCCGGGAGACCGCTCAGGCCAGGGAGTAGGTCGCCGAAGGCGTTCACCTCACCGACCGCAGCGCCGCGCCAGTTTGCGGCGGGCAGCAGGTCCACCCCGACGCACAGGGTGCGCGGGAACCGGGCGGCGGCCCGTTCCGCAACGGCGAGCGCGTTGTCCCAGCCATATCCCGCGGAGTCGAAACCCGCTCGCGCAGTGTCCAGGTCGCCGCGCTGCCCGCCCAGGTGCAGGTTGGTCATGGGGTGGGCGCTGGTGCGGAGCACCGCGTGGGTCGCCCGCCCGGCGACCACCACGATCCGAAGGTCGGCGGCGCGGCCCCGCAATGACGGCTTCGGCAACCACGCCTCGATGTGCAGGAGTTCGCCCGCCAGAGCGTCGACCAGGGCGCCGACCTCGGCTTCTCCGGTGAGCCGGCGGACGCGCAGTGAGTTGTAGACACCGTCCGGCGCGATCTCCACGCTGCTGCGGGCCTGCACCCGGCCACCGGGCGCGGTCTCCACCGCGACCACCCCGGCCGCGGACGAGCCGTGCGTCGGCTTGACGAAGAACCGCCGCAACCCTGCCGCTGCGGCCAACTCGCGCGCCGCCGGCCAATCC
This sequence comes from Rhodococcus sp. OK611, assembly GCF_003050885.1. NCBI lineage: Bacteria > Bacillati > Actinomycetota > Actinomycetes > Mycobacteriales > Nocardiaceae > Rhodococcus > Rhodococcus sp. OK611. The sequence continues at coordinate 135,345 of NZ_QAOZ01000008.1, read as the reverse complement.
CGCGGCACCGGTGCGTCGCCGCCCGAGGTGGGGGAGGTCGGCACCGGGACGCCCCCGGCCGCGAGGACCGCGTGGCACCGTCGCTTGTCGAACAGCACGGCCAGATCGTCCGGATCGGTCAGTCGTCGCCCGCCGCGAAGCGTTCCCACCGCGGCGATCAGCGATGCGTACCAGCGTGGGCCACCGGCGATGCGGGTCGGGTCTCCTGGCCCGCGAAGAAGTGCGTCCACCTCGGGGTCTTCACCGGGCGAGTCGAGCCGCACCAACTCGTCGGGGTCGAACCGCGCCCCGCGCTCGGCGAGCACCTGGCGCCAGGACACCACCCGCGGGGCGGGAATGCCGTTGCGGGCCGCGGCATCCTGCAGCAGCGTGACGCGTCGGTTCTCCGGATTTCCCACGACCGCCAGGCGGGGACGGGTCATTCGCCGACCGCGACCGATCGGTAGATCGTTCCGTCGTACTCGTCCTCGTCGGCGTCCCCGGCGTCGAGGTTCAGGGCAACACCGGACGGCTCGAGTGCCGCCCGAAAACGTTCCCGCATACCGTCGCTGAGGTAGTTGTGGTGCAGGTCGAGCGATTCGAGGTGGGTGAGCGACTGTCCGGCGAGCAGCGCCTCGGCGCCCGCGTCCAGCAGCACACCCTTGGACAGATCCAGGGCACGCAGCTGCGGGAGGATCGGTGCTGCCGCGACGGCGGCCGCGATCGCGTCCTGTTGGTCACTGTTGGAGAGTGCGAGGCGGGTCAACCGTGGGAACTTCTCGCCGGCAAGGATCGGGGCGAGGTCGTCGACGGTCGAATCCGCACCGTATTCCTCTGTGCCCAACCACAATTCCAGGTCGGTCAGGGCCGGCAGATCCGAAGCGGCGACGGCCCTGACCACGTCGGCGGGCAGGCCGCCAGTCTCGATCACCAGGCTGCGCAGGTATTCGTGCCGGACCGGGTTCAGCGCCAGTTGGTTGCCGCCGCGCACCCCCAGGTGCTCCAGCCGAGGAAAGGCCGTCAGCAGGGCGGTCACGTCCGACTGCACGATCCACGAGATCTCGCAGTCCTCGGAGGTCATGTCCCCGATGAACAGCGACCGCAACGCGGGAAGTTCGCCGGCTGCCGCGGTGAGAGCCTCCACTACATGAGCTGAACTGTGGTCGTCTTCGTACGGATCGGACCAGCCGCCGACGACGATCGCCTGCACGGTCGACGGATCGACCGCGGCACGGAACTTCGCGAACGCCTCCGGCCACTCGAAGGGCGGTTCGTATGTGGGGACGGAGATTCGCCAGGCGACCGGGCCCTGCGCGGGCACGGTGGGGGCGGTGTCGATGGGGAACTCCACGACGGGAAGGCCGTGGACCTTGTTCTGCAGCTCGCTGATCACCGGGGGCGCTCCTGGTCTCGGGTGGGTTCGACGGGGATTATGCCCGACTTGCGAAGGTCGAGATGAACCAGCCGGGCCAAAGCGGGGTGGCTATCACCACCCCTCGGGGCACTATTCGCATGCCGGGTGTTCGACGGACGCTGGGAGTCGGAAATCGACCACTCGTCGAGAGTGACCCTCGGCCGAAAGGAACCCGCTGCCATGCCCCGCATCCTCGGTACCACCGCCCCCGACGTGCACGAACACGGCCCGCCTGGCGCAGCCCTGCCCGCCGTCGAATCCGTCAGGAAGGCTGTCCGTCACCACTGGGCCTTCGCCCGGATCGGCATGTACCTGCTGCTCGCTTCCCTACCGCTGCTCGCGATCTCGGCGCACGTGTTCGGCGTCGTGTCGATGAATGCCACCGGTCCGCTGCTGATCATTCCGCTCGCGGCCACCCTCATCGTGTTGTGCGTGTTCGCGCCGCACCCGATCGACCGCATCGTCGGCCATGGCCTCGGCTGGGGGATGTTCGCGTGTCTGGTCTATGACGTCTTCCGCCTCGACACCGTGTATCTGCTCGGCCTCTGGGGCGACTTCATCCCGAAGATGGGTACGTGGCTCCACACGGGAACCGACCCCAGGACCGGCGCGATCGTCGGTTACCTGTGGCGCTACCTCGGCGACGGCGGTGGCATCGGAATCGCCTTCTTCCTCATCGCCCTCGCACTCGGCCTCCAACACCGATCACGGCGCACCGTCCTCCTCGCGTTCGTCGCGTTCGCGGTGTTCCCCGTATGGTCCGGGCTCATCGGAACGGTTGCCCTGTCGCCGCACGGTCAGGACGACATGTTTCCGCTCACGCCGACGACGATCACGCTGTCGCTGATCGGGCACCTGATCTTCGGGCTGGTCCTCGGCCTCGGCTTCCTGCATGTGCGGGGCCGCCTCGGCCGGCACTGGCCGTGGCGGCCGCTGCTCCCGGTGCGGTCGCCGGCCGGTGCGGGACAGCCGCCCATCGAGGCGCTGCCGCCCGCGTGTGGTGAATGTGGCGCCGCTGCTGATGCGCGGTGGTCAATCCGCGAGGGGCGCGGTGACCCCGAGCGATAGGGCGCCCAGGATCTTCGGGGCGCCCTTCTCGTAGAACGTGTCGATATCGCGGATCTCGAACCCGGATGCCCGCACGAGAGCGGGGATGTCGCGGGTGAGGTGGCAGCCGCCCGCAGTGGCCTTCTGGATCGGTTCGAAGCGGTGTTGCCACCGTCGGACCTTCTCGTGCGGGGCGCGACCGTGTTCGACGAAGTGCAGGGTGCCACCCGGCTTCAGGACCCGCCGCACCTCGCGCAACGCGGCGTCGACATCGGGGATCGTGCACATCGTCCATGTCGACAGGGCGGTGTCGAAGGTGTTGTCGGGGAAGGGAAGTGCCTGGCCGTCCAGTCCGGAGCGTTCGACGGGGACAGAGGAGGCCTCGAGTCGCTTGCCGGCCAGCTTCCAGGCCAGGTCCGCCGGTTCGACGGCGCTGACGGACTCGACGGCGGCCGGGTAGAACGGGACATTGAGGCCCGACCCGAACCCGATTTCGATCACGCGACCGTGCAGGCCGGAGCACACCCGCTCCCGTGACCGTTCGGTCAGCGACATCCCACACGAGCAGTCCACCAGCCGCGGAACGATCTGCTCCCCATAGAACCCCATGACAGCCTCCCCATGCTCGCATTTCCCGCCTGCTCCAGCATTGCACGGCCACGCAAGGTGCCGCCTTGTCCTCCGGGCGGTGAGGACTTGACCCTGACACAGTGACAAGGACTCGAATGGTCGACGAAGGAGGTGGTTGTCGTGAACACAACCAATCACGGTGGGTCGAATGCCCATCTCGTCGACGCCCTGGCCGCCGCGGACCCGTCGGGTCGGCTGCAGGCGGCGCTCGCTGCGGGCACGCGCCCTGATCCCCAGCTGACGGAGGCTCTCGTCGCGCGGTGCGCCGTCGAGCCGGACTTCTTCGTCCGCGACATGCTGACCTGGGCGCTGTGCCGCTTGTCCGCCGAGATCACGGTGCCGCGCCTCGTCCACGAGCTCAGGTCCGACACCGCGCAGGCCCGCAGTCAGGCGCTGCACACCCTGTCCAAGATCGGGGACCGGCTCGCCTGGCCCGCGGTGTCGGCACTGGTGCACGACGAGCACGACGAGGTCGCGCGCAGCGCGTGGCGGGCGGCCGTGGCACTCGTTCCGCCCGGCGACGAGGCCGCTCTCGCGGCCGCCCTCGCGACCGAGCTCGGACGGGGGGACCGCCAGATGCAGCTCAGTCTGAGCCGAGCGCTGGCGGGACTCGGGGACACGGTCCTCCCGGTCCTCGACGCGGCCGGGACGAGTCCCGATCCGCACATTCGTGCGCATGCGGAGGCCACGAAGCAGCTCTGCCACGACCCCGACAGCGGGTTCACCGTCTCGCTCGAGATGGCCAAGCGCGTCGCGGTCGTCGGTCCGGACACGTAGGAGGAGATGGGATGTTGATCGGTGAGGTCTCGCGGCGTTCCGGTGTCAGCACGCGGATGTTGCGCCACTACGACTCGCTGGGGCTGGTGCAACCCACGGGCCGCACCTCCGGCGGCTACCGCGAGTACTCCGCCGACGACATCCGACGGCTCTTCCATGTCGAGAGCCTGCGAACCCTGGGGCTGTCGTTGAACGACGCCAAGCGCGCGCTGGACGAGGCCGATTTCGCACCGACCGAGTTGGTGGGTGACCTCATCCGGCACACGCGCCAGCGAATAGCCGCCGAAGAGGAACTGCTCGCGAAGCTCGAGCGCGTCGACGCCGCCGCACCGGCGGAGTGGGACGACGTCCTGCGCATCGTCGCGCTGTTGCGAGCGCTGGAATCGGAGTCCGCGGCTCGCCGTCAACAAGCGGTGCTGTCCCACGACGAGAGCGCGCCGCTGCCGGTCGAAGCGCTGGTCGCGGCAGTCCTGTCGGAGGACGACCCCAATGTGGCGGGGGCGCTGCAGTGGTCGTTGGCGAGGGCTGCAGGCCGGGGACTGGCCGACCTGGCTGTCGGTCTGGATTCGGAAGTCGTCGACGTCCGGCGCCGTGCGGTGTCGGCGATAGCCGCAGTGCCCGCAGCGGAGGCGACGGTGCTGTTGCGACGAGCCCTCACCGATTCCGACGACACGGTCCGCGGCCGCGCAGCCCTCGCCCTCGGCTCCCGGGGGAGCATCGACTCGATGCCCGTGCTCCTCGACATGGTCGTCGATGGGCAGCGCGATGTCGAGGCCGCCGAGGTGTTGGGCTTGCTGGCCGAGGTCTCGCCGGCGGCCGACGACGTCGTGAGGGCCCTGCAGGACACGCTCGACAACGCGGACGATGTGACGACGCGGTTGCGAATCACGCAGGCCCTTGCGGAGATTCCGGGCACATCGGCACGGGAGGCCCTAGCGCGGCTGGCCGATGACAGCGAAAGGACGATCGCCGCCACCGCGGCAGCGATCGTGAGTACGCAGGACCGCGGACGGGGATCCCGCCGACAATCGGAATGTTAGAGAGGCTCGACTCGACACCCAGTAGCTTCGGCTCGGTCTCCCCGTATCACCTGAGGGCGGGGCCTGATTCTCCTGTCATGTGAGGACCACCCATCCTGACCGAACCATCCTCGTATGATGAGGGTTCAGCAATGTCAGTTCCCATGCCGCGTAACAGGCTTCGCGTCAGCGAGCCCACTACCCGGACCTGAAGTTCGAGTGCTGCATCTACAGCCGCGAGGGAAATCAAAGCAGGGCCGCCGATCCAGAGCGGAATCTTCATCGCTCCTCCTTTGGCGTGGTGCCGTGCGGTGCCGGCTCCCGGGGCGGTGCATCCATCGGCGTCGATCCGGTGTAGATCCGGGTGACACGGCCGCCGATCCGGGTGAGGATCTCGTAGGCAATCGTCCCGGCGGCATCTGCCCAGTCGGTGGCTGTGGGCTCGCCGTGGTCGCCCGGGCCGAACAGTACGACGTCGTCACCCGCCGCGGCGGGCTCGTCGCCGATGTCGATGACGAACTGGTCCATGCACACCCGCCCTGCCACCGCGCAGCGCCGTCCGTGGACATGTACGGGCCCGATTCCGCTCGCGGAACGGGGCACTCCGTCCGCGTACCCGAGGGGCACCACCGCGAGTGTGGTGGCGTCGGGAGTTGTGTAGGTCTGCCCATAGGAAACCGGGGTGCCCGCAGGCACACGCTTGACCTGAGCGAGGCGGGCCTCCAGCGTCATCGCCGGGCGCAGCGCGACGGTGGGCGAACGGAGTTCGGTGGGAAGTGGATCCACGCCGTATACCGCGATTCCGGGACGCACCATGTCGTAATGGCCTTCCGGTAGGTAGAGCGTCGCCGCCGAGTTGGCGATGTGCCGGACGTCGGGCCGCACCCCGCCGCGCGCGGCCACCTCCAGCGCCTCGTCGAACACCATGAGCTGCCGCCCGATGCTGGGTTCGCCAGGTTCGTCCGCGCTGGCCAGATGTGACCAGATGCCCGCGACCCGCACCAGTCCATCGCGCTCACGCGCTCGGGCCTGCTCGACGAGTCCGGGCCAGTCGTCGGTGGCTGCACCACCACGCCCCATCCCGGTGTCCACCTTGAGGTGGATCTGGGCCCTGTGTCCGGAATCTGCTGCTGCACTGGAAATCTCATGTAGCTGATCAATGGTGTGTACTGCCAGGTCGATGTTCTCGTCGATTGCCCGTCGGTACGGTGCGCCGGGGACCGCAAGCCAGGCGAGCACCGGTGCGGTGACACCTGCGCTGCGCAGCGCGAACGCCTCCCCGAGCACCGCCACCCCGAGTCGGGTTGCGCCGCCGGCCAGGGCGGCACGGGCGGACGGAACCAGTCCGTGGGAATAAGCGTCGGCCTTCACGACGGCCATCACCTCGCAGGTGCGGGCCCGCGACCGGAGTGCCGCGACGTTGTCGCGGATGGCATCGAGGTCGATGACGGCGCAGGCTTGCGGCGCAGCCGGCATCGCAGGGAATCTGTTCTCGTGGATCATGATTGCCTACTCTCGAGATCGAGTGCGGTCACCTTCGGTGGTGCCTCCCCAGACTCCGAACGGTTCTCGAGCGCGGAAGGCGTGGAGCCGACATGTCTGCAGGACAGGGCACCGAGCGCAGACGGCCTTCGCGACGCGTTCGCGGCGGGCCCGCGCTCCGCGTCCCTCGTCATCGCGGGGGAAGAACAGGTTGGTGTCCATGTTTCGGCATCGTGCGCGGAGTTGCCAGTCCCACTCTTCGCTGACAGGGGCTGGGAGCTCCGGGACCGATAGTGGCATCGTGGAGTTTGCGCGTCAGTGGCTGTGGCGGAGACCGGACTGAGCAAGACGAGTGATGCAGAGGGTATCGAGTTGGTGCACTACATGTTCCGGCAGACTTGGGGCTGAGCCGCTGTGCAGGTAGTGGCGGAGACGCTGGAAGTACATGGTCGGGGTGAGGCCGAACTCCACCAGGATGTCGCCTGCCGAACCGCCTCCCCAATGCCTCCATTTCAGGGCGAATGCGAGGAGGTGGTCGTTGTCGGTCATGGTGCCTCCGTGGGGCTTACGATGCCAGCGGTTCTGTGAATGGCGTCCGGACGGCGGTGTCGGACAAGTGATCGGGCCGCCCGACTGGCTGCGGGCGACCTGCGAGATGTGCGGGTCAGGCGACCTCGACGACGAGTTCGACCTCGACGGGTGCATTCAAGGGTAGTTCCGCGACGCCGACAGCTGAGCGCGCATGTGCCCCGGCGTCACCGAAGACATTCACCAATAGTTCCGAGGCCCCGTTGATTACGGCTGGCTGGCCGGTGAAATCGTCCGCGGACGCGACGAACCCGACCACCTTCACCACACGCACAACGGCGTCGAGTCCAACGAGCGCATCGATGGCAGCGAGGGCATTCAGGGTGCAGGTCTCCGCCGCCCGCGACGCATCAGTCACTGAGACGTCCCGACCCACCTTTCCCGGCCGCTCGATCATTCCCTGAACCAACGGTAGCTGTCCCGAGGTATAGACCAGATTGCCAGCCCGCACGGCCGCCACATATGCACCGATCGGCGCCGACGCTACCGGCAGGGTGTACCCGGACTTGCTGAGGATCGCCGCTCCTGATGTCAAGCGTGAAGGGGCGGCACTCGTCGCGTCGCGGGGCGCATCTGGGGCGGATAGGTTCTCGTACATACATTGCTCCTGTCTCGAGTATTGTTGTTATTTAAGGGAATTGGCCTTCTGGCGAAGGACGTGTGCTGCCTGAGCGGCATTCAACATTCAGCGCCCATGACCGTCGTTCGATGTGTCAATTGTGCTGCTCGTCACCCAGAATTGCATCGTCCCGTCGGCACCAATCGCAGCGGAGATCTAGTGCGGATTCAACAATGAGAAGGGCTTTGGTCCGGGACCCGGCGACTGTGGTCAGTACAGCAGTGGGCCCCGCCTGATCTGAAGCGCGCGTTGCGTTGCGTCCGGGGTTCCTGGCACGTAGCCGCTACGGTATGTCCTCGGACGTCTGGTCACTCGGACCTTCAGACACCGCCCCATCTTCGGATGATCCAGCGGTGACGTCCCCGGCTGTGAGGTCCTTCTTGGCTTTCGTGTCGTTTCGGGCGTCCAGGACTGAGGTGAGATGGATTGCGATAGCAAGGCGGAGTCGGGTCTCAGTCAGGTCGAGTCCGGTGAGTTCGGTGATGTGCTTCATTCTGTAGCGCAATGTATTCGGATGGATATGGAGCGAGTGTGCGGCCCGCTTCGGTTCGCCGTAGTGCGCGAGGAATGTGGACAGAGTGGTCACGTATTCGGTTCCGCGCTCTGCATCGTGCTCGACCAGCGTCTGGACAGGTCCCTCGCCGAGCGGCGTTCTCCCCGTGAGTAGAGCTGCTCGGGCTCTCGCGAGAACGATTTCGTGCCAGGCTTCTTCGAAGGTCGTCGCCGGAGCCGCTACGCGACCGGTGCGGGCCAGATCAATGAGTTCGGTTGCCTCGGTACGTGATCGGGGGAGATCCTTCGTCGTGTGCGCGGGCCTTCCGGCGAGGACCGCCACGCTACTGTCGTACGAGGATGTCTCGGCGGCCAGTGCACGGAGCCATGCCCAGCTCCCCGTGGTACGCGGCGCCCCATTTTCTGTGACCAGGGCTATCGGAATGCCATCGATGGCAGTGAGGAGTGGCTGTGTCCATCCATGCCGGCGCATGACCGACTCCCACAGTTCGACGCGATAGTCCGGCGGCTCATCGGTACCGGTGTCGGCCAAAGCGACGACCCGCCATGGGCCTGGAGGGAGTCGCAGGCCGGTTTCGTGGTCTGGTGTGAGCAATGCGGCACGAAGACGGTCAGCCATCATGCGTCGTGCTGCACCAGACTGGGCGCGCAATCGCAGCAGGTGCAGGGCGATCACCGAAGCGGTTCGGGTCAGCTCGCGTACCTGGTCGTCGGGGACGGGTCCGGGGTCCACGGCCCAGATGGAGCCGAGCAGCTCGCGTCCGGCGCGGATAGGAATGATGAGGCGCGGCAGAACGCCGTCGGGGCCGGCATCGACCCAGATCGGCTCGTCGGACTTTTGTAGTCGCCGGAAGGTTCCGCGGGAGCGAAAGTGGCTGATGATGCGGTCAGGGACGCGACGTCCGACGATGGTGGAGATGCGGGCGGGGTCGGCGGTGTCCTGGAGTTCGGAATAGGCGAGGACGCGTGAGTCGGCGTCCTCGATTGTTACGGGTGCGGAGACGATCGCGGCGGCAGCGTCGGCGAACGCGAACAGTTCGCCGTAGCCGCTGGGATCACGCTGAATCTCCGATCCCGCGAGTGTCGTGGAGTGATCGAGGACGCTGCGTGTCAACCAGACCAGGTGTGTCCACGATGCCTGCGGCTGCAGCTCGACCAGTCCGATGCCCAGTTCGGTGGCGAGGCCGGCCACGTCCGGGTCCTCGGCGAAGGGTGCTTTGAGGATCACGGCAGCGGCGCCCGTGCGGTCTGAGCGATTGAGGAGGTCGACGGCGGCGGCCGTGCTGTCGATCCCGAGTCCCAGGACGAGGCCGCCGGAGTGTTCGAAGGACGGGTCGCCAGAGAGGGTGACGTCGCTGATCTGGTCTCGGTGGCCGGCGACAACCTGGCGAAGCAGGGCTCCGCCGAGAGAGTCGATCAATGCACTGACGTGGATCATCGGTACTCCTCGGTGCCGGAGGCAACTCAGCTGGGCCTGTTCTCATTCGCTCAAAGGTGCAAGTCATGATCGAAGCCCAGCCGGCCGAACTGGTGTTCTTACGGTAGTGCCCAGCGGCTCGCTGCCGGTAGTCCGCTCGTACACCGCTACTCCTGGACCGGGGGTCCGATCGCAGGCACATGTTTCAGCTCGGAATTCTGCCGTCACCTCGACGCGACCTGACGCCTGGCACGGGAGATCGCCAAGCCGGAAGGCGCGTCGAGGGCGACGGCATGTGCATAGGACTTCACCGCCGCTCGACTTATCTCAGGGGATTGAACGGTGCCAGCTCGGGCGCGATTCGCCCGGTGGTGATGGTGTCGGCAAGCAGACGCCCCGTCGCGGGCCCGAGGGTGATCCCCCACATGCCGTGACCGCCGGCCGCGAACACGCGCGGCGATCGGGTCGCTCCGATCACAGGCAGTCCGTCCGGTGTGCACGGTCGTGAACCCACCCATTCGTCGCGCCGCGCATCGAGGTCAGCGCCACGCAGCAACGGCCGCGCGGCCCGCACGATCGCGGCAATCCGCCGCCGATCCAGGGCAGCATCGGGGGCGCGGAACTCCATCATTCCGGCGACCCGGAGGCGGTCTCCGAGGGGGGTGCAGGCCACCCGCTGTGCCGGGAAGTAGACGGGCCCGGCCGGAACGTGATCGATCGCGACGCTGAAGCTGTATCCGCGTCCCGCCTGTACAGGAATCCCGACGCCGAAGTCGCGGGCGGTGTCGCCGAGCCACGTCCCGGTCGCGAGGACGACGGCATCGAATCGCCTAACGTCGCCAGTTGGACTCGAAACACGCACGGCGCCAACTTCATCGACGACACCGGAGACCTCGTAGCCTTCGTGGATCGTGCCTCCGCGCTTGCGGACCGCCTCCGCGAGGCTGTTCACGAAGTCACCGGGATTCATGAATCGCTGGCCGTGTAGCCGGATAGCGGCTCCGATCTCGTCGGAGAGTGACGGCTCGACTTCGCGCGCGTCGTCGCCGGTCAGAACGTCGAATTCGATGCCCTGGCCGGCAGCCCGAATGTGCTCGATCTCCTCGAGCAGGATGGCCCGTTCCGCCGGCGTCCGGTACGCAGCCAGAAAGGACTTCGCCTCATATGCGCTTCCCGTCACGCCGCCGTCCGTGAGTTCGTCGAACGCGGACAACGCATGTCGGTTGATTCCCACCAACGACTCCATCGCCACGCGCCACCGTGCGGCGGTGCTGTGTCGGGCGAACGATGCAAGGAACCGAATCAACCGAGGATTCAAGGTAGGCGGCACATAGACGGGCGAGGACGGGCTGAGCATGGCGCGAATGCCGTATCGGAGCACCGCAGGTTCGGGTAGCGGAGTGCTGATGCCGGGCGTGATCCACCCGGCATTCCCCCACGATGCGCCGGCCGCAATTCCCTTGCGGTCGAAGACCGTAACCTCGATTCCCCGCTCCTGCAGGAACCATGCTGTCGACAGCCCGACCATTCCTGCACCAACGATGCCGACGCGTTGTGGGGCCGTGGAACTGAGCCTCATGAAGTACCTCTCCTCGAACGTGGTGGCCGTCACACAATCTTCGAGTGGGTCGTGCGGTAAGTCACGGTGCTGTCCTTCCAACACTTCGCCTGCAGTCAGTGCCGACAGCACAATCAGTCCCCTGACCAGCGGTGACACGATCGAGGTCTACGGCAGCGGCGTGATGCGCCCTTTGGCGATGCGCCTATGGAGATGCGGGCCGCGACTACCCCGATTCGGCCGCCTGTGGCCAAATCGGTCCGCTGCGGGGAGGTTGCCGCACCTGTCGCTGGGGGTGGAACGAGTGGCGCCGTCATTGGTGCCGTAAGACGTTGTTGCTCTGCGAATTTGGCTAGAATTGGGCGCAACATCCGTGTGTTCACAGTGAATCCATGTGGCCTGGCGATTTGAATCGACCGTTGCGCTACAGCCCCGCCCGCCCTACAGTGTGATCCGCGGCACAGGACTCAGGTGCGAGGCGCTGAGGCCAAGGGCCGGAACGTCCTTCAGTCGCAGTGATGGCTTGCGACCATTCTCCATCGGCTAGATGCCGGAGAAATCGCGAGGGGCAATGCCGGTGTTGTCGAGGACCATGGCCGTTCCTTGGCATCCGAGCAGTTGGGAGGCGTAGCCGTGCTCTCTCACGGCATCCCAGCTGCGATCGATCCGACCGGTCGAGTCGGGCCGTGTTTCGGCCCCGCCCGTGGGCCCAGAGCTGTTGCTGTGCAGCACCCATCCCAAGCTAGGAGCATCTTGTGTCCGAGTACACGAAGCCAAGAGTCGCATCTGAGCCACCTACTGGCGCAGCCGATGAGTCACACGAGCCGGGACTGTCCCGGCAATTGTCCAACCGTCACATCCAGCTGATCGCGATCGGTGGGGCGATCGGCACTGGCCTGTTCATGGGGTCTGGAAAGACGATCTCCCTGGCCGGCCCATCGGTGATCTTCGTATACATGATCATCGGCAGCCTGCTGTTCTTCGTCATGCGGGCGATGGGGGAGCTGCTGCTGTCCAATACAAACTACAAATCGTTTGCGGACTTCGCCGCGGACCTGCTCGGACCGTGGGCCGGCTTCTTCACCGGATGGACCTACTGGTTCTGCTGGATCGTCACCGGCATCGCCGATGTCATCGCAATCGCAGGATATGTGTCGTACTGGTCGGGTTCGCTGCCGTTGTGGATCCCGGCCCTCGTCTCGGTAGCGCTGCTGATCGGCCTCAATCTGCCCACCGTGAAGGCGTTCGGCGAGACCGAGTTCTGGTTCGCGTTGGTCAAGATCGTGGCGATCGTCGGCCTGATCGTGGTCGGCCTCGCGATGGTTTTCAGCCATTTCACCGCGCCGGGCGGCGCGGAGGCCTCCTTCACCAATCTGTGGAATGACGGTGGGTTCTTCCCGACCGGCTTCATGGGCTTCGTCGCCGGCTTCCAGATCGCGACGTTCGCGTTCGTCGGAATCGAACTCGTCGGCACGACCGCCGCCGAGGCCAAGGACCCGGAGAAGAACCTGCCGAAGGCGATCAACTCGATTCCGGTCCGCGTGATGTTGTTCTACGTGGTCGCCCTGGTCGTGATCATCTCGGTGACCCCGTGGCGGGAGATCAGCGCCGACCGCAGCCCGTTCGTGGCCATGTTCACCCTCGCGGGCCTCGGCATCGCCGCGTCGGTGATCAACTTCGTGGTCCTCACCTCCGCCGCGTCGTCGGCGAATTCGGGTATCTACTCGACATCGCGAATGGTCTATGGCCTCGCCCAGCAGGGTGACGCGCCGGCCTCGTTCAGCAAGCTCACCTCGCGCCGCGTCCCGGCCAACGCCCTGTATCTCTCGGGGGTGTTCCTGTTGGCCGGTGTTGTGATGGTCGCCGTCGGAAGCTCGCTCATCGAGGCCTTCACGATCGTGACGACCATCTCCTCACTCTGCTTCATCTTCGTCTGGACGATCATCCTGATCAGCTACATCGTCTACCGCAAGCGCCGCCCACACCTGCACGAGGCCTCTACGTACAAGATGCCCGGCGGCATCCCGATGTGTTATGTCGTGATGGCCTTCTTCGGATTCCTGATCTGGGCGTTCACCCAGAAGGAGGACACCCTCCAGGCGCTGCTGATCACCCCCGTGTGGTTTGCGGTACTGGGCGTCGCATGGGCGATCGTTCGCCGTCGACCCGTGCAGATGGCCCGCGCGGCCGCTTTCCAGGACGGGACAGACAAGTAGTGATCCGTCGGCTCCACCAGGCATGGATGTCATACCCCAGTCTGATGACGGGACACGTCCGCCACAGCAACCATGTCGGTGCAGACACGAAATGCCCACCCGGTGGGCCGACAGGAGAAGGGCATCACCATGTTTGACATCACCGCGTTCGGATTCGTCGTGATCGCCGCCTGCGCAGCCATCCTCGGCTATGCCGTGGCACAGGTCTTCTCATCCAGATCAGGACGACGGTACTGGGCGGTCAGTGCAGCGATGATCGGAATCGGTGTGCTCGCGTTGACGGTCTACGTGGCCAACCCTGGCGAGGTGGGGCCGGACGGCGTACTTCACGAGCCGTTCTTCGCGCTCGCGCCCCTCGGGTACCTGCTGATGCTTGCCGGGGCGGGAGCCGTTCTGGCTCGGTTGGGTCGCCAGCTGGGCCACCGCATGCCGGCTACCGGTTAGGGTTCCCATCGGTGAACACATCCGAATCCCCGTCCGTCGCAGCACCCGGCGATGTCTTCGCCTTCACCCTCGAACGGATCGGTCGCTACGGAGCGTGCCAGGTCGTCGCGGTCGACGAGACCCGGGATCTCGCGACGGCCGCGGTCCTCGCCTGGACGGGCACCGAGGTTCCGGACGTCACCACGCTTGCCGGCGTGCCGCGGATGGTGCGGGACTTCATGTTCTGGACCCCGGAGGAGATGCTGAGGAACGTCCCCCTCACGGTTCCCGCCTCCTACCTTCGGATCGGTTCGCTCCCCGTGATCGGCGAGACCGTCTCCCGCGCGTACTTCTCGTGGGAGTTCGACCGCGACGTCGAGCGTCAGTACCGCTGGAACTCGATTCCCAGCGAGGCGAGGACTGCGTTCAGGGCCGCGCTGAACGGCGAAGAGGTGGCGACGACACCGGGCCTCACGTGCTCGCGCAGCGGTGAACGGTACGAAGCGCGCCTGGCCCATGCCCGCCGATTCAGCGACGACGCCGGCTACCTGATCGGCGACGACTTCCGCCTGGAATCGCTTCGCGCCTGGCCCACCCTCTACCAGGTGGAGCTCCACGCGTGGCGCGACGACCTCCTGCCGTTCCTGGAGTCATCACCTCTGGTGAAGGAGCTGAACCTCACGGGCCACGGACAACGGGAACTGGACTTCTCCGGCACGAACCTCGACCAACTCACGATCGACATCACCGGTCTCCACCGGCTCGTGCTCCCGCAGAGCCTCGATCACCTGATCCTGCGCGGCGACGGCGCGGTCAACAGCTTCGACTCGCTGGACTCGCTGGACTCGCTGGTCGACGAGCTGAGCGCGGCGGAGCCCGCGGCGGAGCCGATGCTGCAGGTGGTCGCCGAGCAGGACGGCCGCTGGATCACCGTGAACCTCACCGGCACCGTGCCGCCCGTGCGCGGTCTGGAGCGCGCGCACGGGCTGCGGATCAGTGCAATCGAGGAGCTCGAGATCGGCGACATCGTCGAGCATTTCCCTGGCGTCTCGTGGCTGCATTTGTTCGGAGCCCCCGGCCTACTCGACGAACTCGACGAGCTGCGGGGGCTGTCGCAGCTCACGACGCTGTGGATCTGCGACCTGTTCGGCTACGACTCCTCCGACTTCCCGGGCCCCGACGAGCTCCCGTCCCTCACAAGCCTCGACCTCGACAGCATTCCCGCCGACGCCGCCACCGGCGTGCGCGCCCAGTACCGGAAGGTGCCCCGCGTCGCCCTCACCGTCCGTAAGCCTCGCAAACCCGAGTGGCTGGCCGAGAACCTCGAGAACCCGCTCCGCCACTGGGACGGCCGGGACGGCATCCCCGGCGCGGTCTCCAAGAAGGCCCGCACAGCGTTTGTCGCTGCGCTCCGTCAGGTCCGCGACACCTCCGGCGCCGCCGAGCCCGCGCACACCGAAGCGGTCACCACGGCGGTCACCGAGTTCCTCGACACGATCGCCGCCCTCAACCGCAAGCATCAATTCCTCTACACCCTGGAACGCGACGAGGTCATCGACGCCGTCAACGCCCTGACCGAAAGCCTTTCCCCCGAGGCCAATCGAGCGCTCGAACCGCACATCGAGGAAGCGCTGGACGACTGAACATCGGATCCTGCCGGCAAGTTGCCGGCGGTCGGGGCGTCCCATCGGCGATCATCGACGGCATGGAGATCAACGCGAGCACCCGAACAGGCGACACCGTCCGAAAGTCGTACTCGGCCAGGTCCCAGGAGTACGTGGATCTGTTCGGCTCGATGACTTCGACACATCCGTCCGATCGGGCGCTGGTCAGCAGCTGGGCCGACACCCTGACGGGTCCCGTACTCGACGCCGGGTGTGGTCCGGGGCAGTGGACCGACTTCTTGGCCGCCGAGTGCGGGCCGGCTGTGAGCGGGATCGATCTGGTTCCTGAGTTCGTCGAACGAGCTCGCGCGCAGTATCCAGAGCTTTCCTTCGAAGTCGGCAGCTTCGAGGCCTTGGACGCCGCGACGGATTCATTGGGTGGCGTGCTCTCCTGGTACACGCTCATTCACCACAGTCCGCAGGACATCCAGACTCCGCTCGCCGAGTTCGCGCGAGTGATCCGCCCGGGGGGAGGGTTGTTGGTGGGCTTCTTCGAGGGAGCAGCAGTAGGGCCTTTCGACCATGCCGCAACCACTGCCTATCGATGGCCGGTGGCTGAAATCAGCCAGGAGTTGGTCGCGGCCGGCTTCGAGGTGATCGAGACGCATACCCGAACGGCGAGCGGCACCAGGCCTCACGGCGCGATCACCGCACGCAGGCAGAGCACCCGGTGAGGGATCGACGGAGGCCGCATCGAGCGATACCGCCTCGTCGATGACCTGGCGTGGATGGCTCATGGCCATCCCGATCGCGGTCGCGTTGCTGGCGGCGGCCGTGATGGTCCGGTCCGCGCCCGCCACGCTGCTGGTAGCGCTGCCGTTCGCAGGATTCGTTGGCGCGCTGCTCGGTGGATGCGCGCTCGCCGGCGCTTTTGCCGCGATTGCTGTTGCCCGAGAGATCAACCCGCGCCGTTGGATGTGGCGTCAGCTGTTCGCGATCTGCGTCGGAGCCGCCGTCTTTCTCCTGAGCCTGCCCGTCACCGTGTCGTTGCTCGGCTCGGGAGCTGCCGCCACGTTGTACTGGTACGAGGCGGCGGTCGCCGGCCTCGCATACCTCTGCGCACTGGTTGTCTGTCCGCCACTGAATCGGGTGCTGGAGGCCAATCCCGAACCGAACGAGCAGGGGCGGTAAGCCCTGAGAGCGTCGGTGCTGTCTGGTTCAATGTCGCCAGAAACAGACGCGGGAGGATGCGGACACCATGGGGACCTGGGGCAGCGGCAACTTCGACGACGACACCGCCGCCGATCATCTCTCGGACCTGACCGGCCGGCTCGTCGATGAAATCACCCAGGCGATGTCCGGCGACCCGGTCGAGATCGAGCCGGACGAATACTGGGGCGTCGCGGTGCCGTGCAACCTGGAGCTGCTCCACCTGATCGCGCAGCAGCCTTACGTCGGGGTCATCCTGCCCGACCCGGAGACCATCGCCGGCTGGAAGGACCGGTTCCTGGCCGTCTGGGACGGGGCGATCGACGGGCTGGAGCCCAAGCCCGGCCACAAGGAGCGCCGACGCGAGGTCCTCGTGAGGACTTTCGACCAACTGGCCGAGGTGGCGCGGCGCGAGGGATGAGGAGCCTATCGGCCGATCATGTCGGGGCGGGCCTCCACGATGATGCGGAAGCCGATGCCTACGGGGACACTGCCGGCGACGCGGACGGTGAGTTGCACCCAGTGCAATTGAGCGTCCCGTGGGTCGGGCGCGAGTTCGGCCTGCCCGGCGACGATAAAGGCGTCCGGGCCGCTCGACACCCACGTGTGCGTGACGACCTTCGCCTCGGCGTCCAGGTAGGGCAGGGAGTCGGGCAGGAACACGGACGCCACACGGGGCTTGGATGCCAAGACAGTACGACGGAGATACATGCCGCCGGTGGGTGGTTGACCGCCGATCCACACCACACCGCTGTACTCGGTGCTGCGCATGGCCTGCCCTGTCGCAGCATCGGTGACCATATGGTCAAGCCGGGGTTCGGTGAACAGCGGCGAGGTCATGCGCCCACCGTAGCGGCGCGGCGACCGGCCCATTGCCCCAACTCGTGGCGACAGGTATGCGATAGGAACAAGGCATGACGCCAGAGGAGCACGCCGCCGGTATCCGCTCGCTGGGACTGCCGGAGGTCGTCGTGCGCATCGCCCTCGAGGGCGGCGCGACCGTTCACCCAGTTCTGCAGAACCGGGCCGACTCTGTGTGGGCGCCGGCCTGGTCGGTCGTCGAGCGGCATCCCGAGCTCGTGCCGCTGTGGAGCTCGGGCGCCACCGCGGTGTTCGCTGCGCCCGACGGCACCGTGCAGTGGTGGGGCGCCGAGTATCCGGAGGAGCCGCTCGACACCTACCCCGACTTCGCGGCCGCCATCCGCAAGCTGCTCACCGACCTCTGGGAACTGGATACGCACGACGATGACCGCACCGCCGTCGCCGAGCTACTGTTGCCGACCGAGCAGATCGAGGCAGCCCTCGTGCCGGTCGAGCGCTCAGCGACGCACCTGAATTGACGAGTGCGGCGGACATGCCGTGCAGGGGAGGTGGAGAAATGGCAGGCGGATTCCCCGTGTTCCGGCTTTTCACCGCCGCGTTCGGGAGCGCGGTTCTTGTCAGATTTCGGATGCCGGACTTCTCGACCGCGAACGCTGACAGTGAAGACCACGCATACGACCAGGCAGACCGCATTACCCGTGACCTGCTGGACGCCCTGCCTTCCGGGTGCGGACCATTCACCTTCATAGGCGCGCTGGAGGGCTACCCCGTCGGCGACATCCTCGTCGACGACACTGTGCCGTCCACCGAGCTCTGGTGGGCGCCAACCCGATACGGATCCACGTGGCTAGTCCTCGGAACC
This sequence comes from Rhodococcus sp. OK611, assembly GCF_003050885.1. Taxonomy (NCBI): domain Bacteria; kingdom Bacillati; phylum Actinomycetota; class Actinomycetes; order Mycobacteriales; family Nocardiaceae; genus Rhodococcus; species Rhodococcus sp. OK611. The sequence goes on along the minus strand of NZ_QAOZ01000008.1, from coordinate 117,166 downwards.
GCAGTCGATGAATCGAGTTTCTGGCGCCTCGTCAACGACGACGATGACCTCAACACGCTCGGAGCCCACGGCCCTGCAACACGCCAACGAGTCACTGTCATCGGAACACTTACCCAAACCAACTGATGGAGATGGAGACTTCCCGACCTGTCGAAGTGCCGGTTTGAGCCATCGGTGCCGTGTCAACCGTCACGGTCCATCTCATTCCGGCCAGCCTCATTTACTGAATTCCTCGTCTGGATTCGTGGTCAGGAGAAGCGCTCAGCGAATACGATCCCCACCGCACACTTCAAGGGGGGAGCTGCCCGCTGGGCGCGGGCAGCTGACAGTGGAACGGACGTCGTATGAACACCATCGCACGCGCTGACAGCGCCGAACGGGCCGAGATCATCCAACAGGCGAACAGCCTCTGGCGACGTGCCGGTGTCCGCGGGGCTGATCGTCGGACGCTGCTCACGGAACTCGAGGCTGAACTCCGCGGCGTCGGCCGAGATGGACTCGGTATACCGGCGGTCCCGGAAGCGGTGAGTGAGCAGATGCTCCAGGAACGGGCGCTCGAGCGGGGCATGTGCGGTCGCGCGTTGCGGTTGGAATTGGCCATTCCAGCCGCCGTTCTCGGCCTCGTGGCTGGTCTGGCTACACCTTCGCTTTTGCTCTGGCTCGTGCTCTCGCTTGTGCTCGCGCCCCTATCGGCGATCCAGATGGGACAGTACGAAGAGACGCTGAATGTCTCGTCCGGGATCCTGGGATATCTGGGCACACTGCTGTTCGTGTGGCGGTTCCTTCACAACTTCGGTGATCCTCGCGCCAAGTCGACCGTGCGGTGGCTCGCTGTATTGCTTCCGATAGGTGCCGCGTTCAGTGCCGGCGCGGTGGTTGTCATCATGCGGACCACGAACTTCTTCACGTCTCTCGCGGCCTACCTCGTCGGTGTAGCGGTCGTCGCTGGTGTTGTGGTGGTCGGTATCGGGCTGACTGTCGGGATCGCGCGGTTCTTGGCGGTCAGGACAAACGACATCGAGACAACAGGAAGGTCTCCACATGCCCACCCGTGAACTCCTCGAATCGCTCCCGGCGCCCGAGGAACTACGGCGCCGCAGCATCGTGCTGGCCGCACTCGACGCAGTCATGACCACGGGCTCTCCCAAGTACGTGTATCGACCTGGCTGGCGGGCAGATGAGTCGCTGGCCTCGATGGACAACGGCGCCGGCGACGAGTACTCAATCATCTTCGGTCCCAAAGGAACCTACGTTCGGGGATTCGACCATGAATCAGAGATGAACACCTACGACCAGGTTGATGCCGCCCTATGGCCGGGGCTCACCGACCACCTACCCGCTGTGTTCCGTTCCTATATAGACGATTTCACTCTCGATGGCGTGCCGACGATGACGGTGTGCCTGTGGTGGGCGGTGGGTGACTCGTCGTGGAACTGCTCGGACTTCGCCTATCCCGATGGCGATGTCTACGCGGACGGGGCCTCGTGGATGTTCGGGGCCTTGACCGACTGGACCCTTGAGGACTTCCTCGGCCACGCGACCTACTACGGGTGCGAGATGAGTCCGGCTCTCGCACACCACCTCATGGCGTCGCTCCCGCTCACCGAGGAGCATATCGCCGCGCTGAATCCCAGGGCGGACGCCACCGAAGCCCTCGCCAAGATCGAGGCGCTCCGGTATCCGGTGCAATGAATCGGTCTCAGCCGAGGAGGTTGACCGCGTTGGCGACGACCAAGCTGAGAATGACGATCGACAGGATCGATTGCACGGACATGGTGAGCTTCGCCCACCGCGCGAGCGGCATGACGTCGGTGGGGCTGAAGGCGGTCGCGTTGGTCAGGGCCAGGTACAGGTAGTCGACGAACACCGGCCGCCAACCGGGTGCCGCGAGGCCGGGATCAAGCTGCTGGGGGAACGCCAGATCTGGGTGGGTCGGGGGCTGCAGATGCCTGTTCACGGGTCCTCCGCCGTCGAGTTCCCAGTACAGGAAGCCAAATGCGAGGACGGTCTGCGACCACACCAGAGCCCCCGATATCAGCAACTCGGTCGCCACGGTCGTTTGTGGGGCGCCGTGCAGCAGATCCCAGACGAGCCGCGCCGAACCCCACGCTGCGCCCGCGGCGATGGCCACCACGAGCGCGATCGACAGCGCCCGCACCCACCGTCCTGGCCGGTCGATGCGGCCCGGGTCGACCACGATCAGGGTGAGGAGCACGAACCCTTCGATCGCGGGCAGCACCCAGTCGGTGCCCGGTGAGTAGCGCGAGGGAAGCAGGAACGGCACGGCCATCGCAACCAGGACGAATGCCGATGCGGTCCAGCGCCGCTCCGCGCGGGACTCGCTACCTGAGGGAGTATGAGGATCGTCGCTCATCGTGGAACCCTCGTTCCTGGTGATGGGAACCTTTGGATGTCCGACCCATGACCTGTGTAGAGCGGAGACAGATCAAGATGGCCGACTCGAAGGTACCGGAATTGCAGGCCCTCGCGCCGGTTGCCGACTATCTGTTCGGTGATGACGTCGTACAGACGGACGACCCGGGTGTGCGGTCGATTGCCGACCGCCTACTTGGCGAGTCAGTCGACCGAACGGACTATGCCCGACGGGCGTTCGAGTTTGTCCGGGACGAAGTGGCGCATTCATGGGACGCCGACGATCCCCGCGTGACGGTGACGGCAGGCGAGGTCCTCGAGAGCCGGGTCGGGTTGTGCTACGCCAAGTCTCACCTCCTCACGGCCGTACTGCGAGTCGGCGGAGTTCCGACCGCGCTGTGCTACCAGTGGCTCGTCGATGACGGGTACTACATGCTGCACGGGCTCGTCGCCGTCAGCCTGGAGGGGCGCTGGCATCGGCTGGATGCTCGAGGCAACAAGGCAGGTGTCGACGCACAGTTCGACCTCGACGTCGAGCGGCTGGCGTGGCCGGTGCGGCCGGAACTGGGGGAGCGTGACTTCCCGACATTGCACGTCAGCCCGCCGCCGCAGGTGATTCGGGCGTTGCGCTCCGTCGACGACATCAGGTCCCTGGCCACCGGCGGCCTAGGCGTCCTGCCAGATCCAGAACCCGGGAATTCCCCATACGTGGCCGACAGTGAAACCGTCAATGTGGGCAGGGTGTCGTCGACGGATTCCTGAGGCAATGCGCCATCCTCGTCAACTACGCGCGCATCTTGCCTGGTCCGGCGTGGGTCTTGACACGGCGTCATTCACGGCGTTTGACTGGGACGCAAGCTTGTTGCCTCGCCCGACGGTGTTCTGGGAGGTTGACGTATGCGCGTCATTAGATTCGCGGGTTCGGGGCATCGGCGCGGAGCAACTTCCCGCCGCAGGACCACTTCGTTGCTGGCACTGGTTGGAGCGTGCCTTCTCTCCCTGACAGTTACCCAGACAGCCAGCGGTGAACCAGCGGCGGACACCGTCGCCACCGGGTTCGCGATCCCCTTCTCCGGGGCGCCCGGCTACGAGCATCTCGCACCGACGCAGATGACCAGCCCGGGTCAGCTCAATCAGCCCCTCGGTCAGCAAGCGGCGGACGAGATTGCCGGCCAGATCGGGCTCAACAGGGCCGACGCCTTATCCGAGCAGCAGTATCGCGACCTCACTTCCGGCGGTGGAGTCGGCGGCAGCTTGGAAGATGCCGAGGTGATCAATGCATGCGTCCAGATCCTGACCAATACGAACGGCCGCCCCGTCTATACCAACGTCGACGGCAACTCCACACCGTCGGTTCTGGCCAGCTACGGGCTATACGTGAACCCCAGCGGACAGCTGGAGAGCCCGGCCAACGCGGACGCGCCGACGAGGCAGGTGAACCCGCTGCTCGCTCCCGGCGGGTTTGTGGGCACATGGATGCGGAACAACGGTGCGACCCAGACCCTGATAGCGCTCTACCAGTCGGCATACACGGTACAAGCGGTCTATGGCTTCGCATCGCAACAGATTTCGGGCGCAGCTCAACTGGTCACCAACACCAAGGGGGGTGTGAGTTCGGAGGTGGGCATGTCGATGGCGCCGCCCCTCTGGATAGTGAACTTCGCCCTGCTCTACATATTGAATCCATCCCTGGCGGCCGCGATGCCTGCCCGCTGGGCTCCCATTCCTTCGGCGGTTGCCGACGCCGTGAAGTCGAGCCCCACCGGCCAGGTTCCTTTCAGCGACTATGCGTCCTACTTCCAGTGATTCGATTCCGGAGCCCGGCGGGGTCTCGCACCCGATTGAATGAACGGCGGTGAACGTATCGTCGACCGTTCAGCTCAATTTCTCGGGGGTAAACGGAACTGTCGGCCTGCCACACGAACGCAGGGGTGGGTGCTTCGATGTCGTCGAGCAGCGCCATAACCTGTGGATCCCAGTCGGTGAAGTCGTTCAGCGCTGCGTGGAATAGAAAGTAGTCGCGGTTCGGGATCGACAGCTTCGGCGTCGGATCATCTGCGCGAACTTCGCCCTCCCGCTGGCCTGGATAGCTGGGGTCCGGGATGAATCGCAGGCGCGCGTACTTGTCGAAGCAGACCGGGCCCCGAACAGCCAGCCGGTGTCAATCTTCCTGTCGTTCCTCGATCCATCGCGCGGCCGACAGGTCAACACACCTTGTGATACTCACTCATCCAGTATCGCTGTTGCGCACCGACTTCCTACTCTCGGTAATGAGTCCCAATGGGGATTCAGTTAGGAGATGACCGATCAGCATCGGCCCGCACGTGTGCACGTATCCCCTGCGGGCCGAACAGGATTAGTAGCTCGACCACTCCGCCGTCGGCACTGCCGAGCCAATGCGGCATGGACGTGTCGAACTCGGCGGCCTCACCGGGCGGCAATGTCATGTCACGATCGCCGAGGACGAGCCGCAGGCGACCGTTGAGCACGTACAACCATTCGAAACCGTCGTGAGTCTGCGGGGTCGGTTCGAGCGGTTCCGGCTGAGCGGGGATGACCATCTTGAACGACTGCACCCCGCCCGGCCTCCGTGACAGCGGCACGAAGATCATCCCGGCCCGCCGGATCGGTTTCAGGTGAATTCGGGGGTCGCCGGTGCGTGGGGCACCGACGAGATCGTCCAGCGGCACGTCGTAGGTACGGGCGAGCGGCAGCAGCAACTCGAGCGTCGCCCGGCGTTGACCACTCTCCAGCCGCGACAGCGTGCTCTCCGACACCCCGGTCCTCGCCGCGAGATCAGCGAGCGTCAAACCACGGGCGCGCCGCAGCGCTCGCAGCCGCGGCCCCACCACCTCGAGCACGTCCTCCGTTTCGCGATCCACGCGCCCATCTTGCCGGAACCGCAAGAAGTAGTGCCAGATCGTTGTGCGCCCGGCGAGACTGAGCGTGTCCCGACCAGAGGAGCCATGATGAGCACCACCGACGCGGGCCCGTTCTGGGACGGCGCCCACGCGGCCCGACCGGCAGCCACGAACCCGCAACCGAATCACCTTCTCGCCGAAACAGTCACAGGCCTGCCGCCCGGCGAGGCGCTGGACCTCGGATGCGGCAACGGCGGCGACGCGCTGTGGCTCGCCCGCCGGGGGTGGAGAGTCACCGCCGTCGACATCTCGGCGGTGGCGGCCGCCCGACTCGCCGACCTGGCGGTGGCGTACGGCCTGGGTGACTTCCTCGCCGCCGGTCTCGATCTGGATCCGACGACGTGGACGGTCGAGCGGGCCGAGGCGCCCCGCCGGATTGCGACCGGACCAGGCGGGCACACCGCCGAGGTCACCGACCATGTCCTGCTCATCCGCCGCACCGCCTGACCCGTCCCGTGAAGGAGACCACCGTGCCCACCACCTCACGTCGCAAGCGCCGCCCTGACACCCCGCCGCCCCGAAGCGGAAACGGCGAGTCCGAGACCCTGCGCGCCTTCCTCGACTACCTCCGGTCAGCGATTGCCGCAAAGGTCGACGGCGCCCCCGAACCGCAGGTGCGTACAGCGGCAGTACCTTCGGGCACGAACCTGCTCGGTCTGCTCAATCATCTGACCTTCGTCGAGCGCTCGATGTTTCTCGGAGACAACGTGACCGATTGGCAGGCGACGTTCCTGGCCGCGCCAACGGACAGCGTGTCCGATGTCGTCGCGCGCTACCGCGAGACGGTCGCGGCTGCGAACAAGGTCCTCGACGAGTGCACCGAGCTCTGCGCACCTGTTCCCCTGTCGCGGTCGGGACGCCCCGCCCCCAGCCTCCGCTGGGCACTCACCCACATGATCGAGGAAACCGGCCGCCACGCCGGCCACGCAGACATCCTCCGCGAACTGATCGACAACACCACCGGGCGCTGACTTCAACAATCTCTCCAGGACAGAACGCATGATCAGCAGACCACGGCCATTAGTGTGACCGAGAGTCGAGCAAGGTGAAGCAACGGGCGAGCGAGTCGAGGCGGAGTGGCGATGGACGCGGATGTGATCGTCGTAGGCGGCGGCACCAGTGGTGCGGTACTGGCCGCGCGGCTGTCTGAGGACCCGAATCGGCGCGTCCTGCTGCTGGAGCAGGGCCCGGACGATGCGGCATACGACGACTCCGTTCTGCGGCCCGCCGCGGCGGGGGACGTATGGGCCGGAACGCCTTTCGCTCGGCCGTTCCCGATGCAGGCGGGGCACACCACGGTCCAGATGGTGCGCGGGCGCGTCCTCGGCGGCACCTCAGCCGTGAACTACCTCGCCACGATGCGTGGCCAGCCGGCCGACTACGACGCGTGGGCTGCGCGGGGGCTCGACGGGTGGAGCTGGCCCGATGTCCTCGCGACGTTCCGGGCCATGGAGAACGACCTGGACTGCGGCGCATCGGAGCTGCACGGCTCCGATGGGCCACTCGTCGTACGCCGCTCCACCCCCGACCAACAGACCGAATCGCAGCGGGCGTTCCTCGCGGGACTCCAGGAACTCGACGTGCCGTGGGCCGACGACGTCAACAACCCCGGGCAGCTCCCCGGCGTCGGGATCTTCCCGCTGACGGTGTCCGAGGACGGCGAGCGGCTCACCGTGAGCCAGGCGTACCTGACCGGGGAAGTCCGGTCGCGACCGAACCTGACCGTCGAGACCGGGGTGACCGTGGACAGGGTCCTCGTCGAGGAGGGGCGGGCGACCCGTGTCCTAACCGCTGATGGCAGGGAACTGTCCGCAGGCGAGATCATCGTCAGCGCCGGGGCAACCGGCTCACCCGCATTGCTGCAGCGGTCGGGCATCGGTCCCAAGGATCTGCTCGACGGCCTCGGTATCCCCGTCGTCGCCGACATCCCCGGGGTCGGGGCGAACCTGCAGGATCACCTCGGCTTCCCACTCGTCTACAACCACGCGGGCGGCGGGTCGCTGCGCGGCGGTCCTGTCCAGCCGGTGTGGGTGGGCCGCACGCCGCAGTCGGACACGATCGACTTCCACGTTCTGAACCTGCCGATCGGCGAACCGACCGCCGACGGCGCGTACTTCTCGGTCGTCCCGTACCTGCTCGATGTCACCGGGCGGGGAACGGTTCGGATCTCCTCGGTCGATCCTGACTCCGAACCTGACGTGGCGATGCCGGCGCTGGCAGCGCACGACCTGGAACGCCTCGACTGGATCCTGGGTCGCATTGCCGCACTGGAGTCGACCGGGCCGTTCGCGGAGCTCGGCGCCGCCCGCGTCCAGCCGATGGCCGACCTGAGCGCCGAAGGCGCCGCGGCAGGCCTGGTCGACGGCGGCGTGATCAGCTACGCCCACATGGGCGGTACCTGCGCGATGGGTCCGGACGGAGACCCGCACGCCGTCCTGGACGCGCGCTGCCGCGTGCGCGGGGTCGAGGGCCTGCGGGTCGTGGACGCCTCGGCGATGCCGGTGCTGCCTGCGGGCAACACGTACCTCGGCTGCGTGATGATGGCCGAACGTGCCGCGCAACTGATCTGAGCTACGGCAAGTTCTGCGGGTTCGACTTCGGTGGCCTGCGGCGGAACCGGCGCTTGGCCGGGATGGATTTGTCGCCGCGTTGATCGAATGCGGTACGGCCGATGAGCGGCATGCGAGTCGAATCCTTCTGCAGTGGATCAACTTCCGCCGGTCACGTCGGGGCCGAAGGCGGCCGTCAATGCTGCCGCGATCAGGTTGGACAGGTCCGGGCGACCGTCCTCGGTGGCCCAGCGCGTGAGGGCGGCGTTCATTGCAGCCAGGCAGGCGCCGGCCGCCGCCCAGGCGCGGAAGTCCGATTCGGGGTCGGCGGCGGCATCGCCGCGGAGGGCGTCGACGATGGCCTGCTGAGTGGCGTACTGACTGTCCAGGTGTCGGGCCCGGAGCGCCGGCACGGTGATCATCAGACGGAGTCGGTCGAGCAGTAGATCGTCGGCATCGGTCCGGGAGCCGCTGATCAGGTCGGCCGCCTCGATCAGGGCCCGCCCGATCCGTTGGACCAGCGTGCCGTCGGCCGGGCCTGCCGCGATCCGGTCGGCGATGAGTTGGTCCTGCTGACCGACCAGGACCAGGTCTTCCTTGGTGGGAAAGTGCCGGTACAGCGTCATCGGCGAGATTCCGGAGGCTGCAGCGATCTCGCTCAGGGTGACCGCGTCGTAGCCGCGTTCGGCGAACAGCGGGATCGCGTGGGCCTGGATCGCGCGCTGCATCTCGGCCCGCCGGCGGTCTCGGAGGGTGGGTTGGGGAGCACTCATGTGGTATAGACTACCATCATGCTACTAACTAACAGTTCGAAGCATGGCGGCCCGCTGACGGGTCGAACCGCACTGGTGACCGGAGCTTCGCGGGGGATCGGGCAGGCGGTCGCCCTGCGGCTCGCTGCCGACGGCGCGACTGTGGCCGTGCACTACGGCACGGATCGCGCCGGTGCGACGGCGACACTGGCCGAGATCGAAGCCGCGGGTGGCGGAGGCTTCGTGGTCGGTGCCGAGCTCGGGGTGGACGGCGACATCGACGCCCTCTTCGATGGGCTGGCCGTTGGCCTGGCTGGGAGGCCGCTCGACATCCTGGTCAACAACGCGGCCGCGGAGCCGGCGGGTCCGATCGAGGCCACCACGCCGGAGCAGTTCGACCGCCTGTTCGCGGTCAATGTCAGGGCTCCGTACTTCATCATCCAGCGGGCTCTGCCGTTGCTCCCCGCCGGCGGACGGATCATCACGCTCTCCTCGGTGGCGGCCCGGATGGCCAACGCGACCCAGACCTCGTTCGCGATGACGAAGGGCGCGATCGAGACGATGAGCAGGACGCTGGCCAACGAGCTGGGGGTCCGCGGCATCACGGTGAACGCCGTCGCGCCCGGCGCGACCAGGACGGCGACGAACGGGGCCTACTTCGAGGCCCCGGGCATCGAGAATTTCCTGGCAGGGATGACCGCACTGGACCGGCTGGGGGAAGCGGTCGATATCGCCGACGTGGTCGGGTTCCTGGCCTCACCCGATGCTCGGTGGATCACCGGTCAGGTGCTCGATGCGAGCGGCGGCCTTTTTCTCGGGCCTCGGATCTGAATGACCGTCGCTCAGTGCATCATCGTCGGTTGATGTGAACGCGCCGCACCATCGAAAATCGCAGGCCCGGCAAGGGGATTCCTTCGCATCCGGGCTACTTCGAGCTCCATCATCGGTTGTGTCGCTTGGATCCGCCTACTTCCGTGCGCTGACGTAGGCCGCGATTCCATCGAGGATGCGGTCGATGCCGAATCGCAGGGCATCATTGCGTCCGGCATTCGGATCGGTCTGCTCGGCCTGGTCGGCGAACGCGGCCGCAACGCGCGGGAAGCTGTCGCCGTGGGCGGTCAGGATCGCGCCGATCTCCCTGGCCAGCTGGCCCTCCGTATCGTCGTCCTCGGTGGCCGAACCCACCTGCTGAACCAGGCTGCGGACGTGACCGAGCAGCAGCACCGCACTATCGAGGCGTTCGGGGCCGGTCAGTGAGCTGCCGTCGAGCGCGGCGAGTGCAGTCTCGAGCCAGTTCAGTTCATTGGGGCCGATGGGTCGGGGGCCGGTCGTGAGCTCGAGCGCCCAGGGGTGGGCGCGATAGCGGTTGAAAGCGGTCACGGCCCACGCTGCCAGGTACTCGCGCCAAGGTTCCGGTGAATCCGGCAGGGCTGCAGCCACTTCCGGCGCGGGTCCGAATGCCGTGTCCAGCATGAGTGCTGCGAGCTCGCTCTTGCCGGGGACATAGCGGTAGAGCGCCATCTTGGCGCATCCCAGGCGTTCGGCCAGGCGGGCCATAGAGAGATTGGCCAACCCTTCGGCGTCGGCGAGGGCAATGGCCTCGGCGACGATTCGGTCCAGGGTGAGCGATGGTTTCGGTCCGCGCCTGGGCGCCTGAGGGACTCCCCAGAGCAGTTCGGCGGCGGTCGGTCCGGCCATGGTCGTCATCCTCTCGGAGTTCTTGACGTTTAACTGCGTCCAGCATACGCTAATCACGAAACAGCGTCCGGTAGACACAGTTAATGGAGGGGTCCTCGAAATGCGCAACACCACCGTCCTCATCTCCGGCGCCAGCGTCGCCGGTCCCGCCCTGGCCTACTGGCTGGACCGCTACGGCTTCGACGTCACCGTTGTGGAGAAGGCGCCCGCCCTGCGGGGCGGCGGCCAGGCGATCGATTTCACCGGCCACACGCATATGGCAGTGCTCGAGCGCATGGGCATCATCGAGGACATCAAGGCCCGCCAGACCGGCAAGACCGACATGGTGCTCGTCGATGCGCAGGGTCGGCAGCAGGCCCTCATCTCGGGTGAATTCACCGGCGGCGATATCGAGATCCTGCGCGGCGACCTATCCGAGGTCATGTACGAGCGCACCGCCGACAATTGCCGATACCTGTTCGGCGACACCATCACAGCCCTTACCGAAACCACCGCCGGCGTAGATGTGGAATTCGCCCGCGCGCCCGCCCGCACCTTCGATCTGGTCTTCGGCTGCGACGGCATCCATTCCCGGGTGCGGAAGCTGACCTTCGGTCCTGAACAGGACTTCGTCAAACATCAGGGCTACTACTACTGCATTGCCGGAGCCTCGCACTGGGAGCTCGACGGGAGCAGGCTGCGTGAACGCGCGGTGTCACACGGTCACAATGCACCGGGGCGATTGGCTCTCGTGGGCGGCTCCAAAGCCGGTCAGATGTATCTGTTCGCCTCCCCACAACTCGACTACGACCGTGATGATTTCAATGCTCAGCGGCGCCTGATTGCGGAGAAGTTCGCCGGCGTGGGCTGGGAGGTGCCCGGAATGCTGGCCGAGCTACCCGGCCTGGACGGCTTCTACCTCGACTCGATCAGCAAGGTCAGCATGAAGACCTTCGTCAAGGGTCGCGTCGCACTGCTCGGCGATTCCGGCTACGGCAGCACCCTCGCGGGTTTCGGCACCGGTCTCGCCGTTGTCGGTGCCTATGTGCTCGCCGGTGAACTGGCCACCGCGGGCGGCGATTACGCCGTGGCATTCAGCCGCTACCAGGAAATGATGAAGCGCTACTGCAAGATGGCCAATGGTGCGCAGCCCGGGCGGTTCCTGGCGCCGAAGACCGCGCTGGGTCTGCGCTTGCGCAACTGGTTTCTGCAGTCGAGGTTCTTCGACATGATGGTGAAGTCCGCGGAGAACTCGAAGAATGATATCGAGTTGAAGAACTACCCGGAAATCGTAGGTACACACTGAAGTAGGGGTTACTGCAGTGTCCGACCCACGGGTCCGGATGCGGCGCTTGCATTGGATTACTCAGCTGAGCATGCGGCCTGGCCGACTGGATGGGCGTTCACCAATGGCGGGTCCTCCTGGGCTGCAGGCGGATCGGTCAGGCCGACCAGGCGCTGATCACGCTCGAGGAGGGCTCCCGATCCCACAATTCTGAATGTGTTCCATTCTCGTGTGGCGGCGGGTGTGCGTTCAGGTGTCCAACGGGTGGAACCAAGCGGAATCACGGCGCCGGAGGAACATGTCCAGTGCGGCTCCGACATTCTCGCGCACGAAGTCCTCTTGCTCGGCCGCGATCAAGGAGCGCATCGTCTCGAGTTCACGCTCGGCGCCAGGCAGGTCGAACACCGCACAACCAGCAGCGTTGCGGACATCCCAATCGTCGTCTGTCCGGGCCAGGTGGATCAGTGCCCCGCGGCATCTCTCGGCAAGGGAATCGTCATCGATCCGAAGGATCGCGAAGACCCTTACCGCTTCGATCCTCACCAAGTCGTCTTCTGACACATCAGCCGCTACCGCGAGCAGAAAATGGGCCAGCAGGGATCCGTCGCCATCCTCGGGAACGAATGTTCGCAGTGCGGAGAAACGCCTATCCGCGCTCCACTGCGCGAAGTTGCTGACCAAGTCACGTGCGGCTGCTGATTCGGAACTCATGAAGCTCTCGGCTCACCAACCCTTGACCGCGGTCCCGTCCCACCGTGGGTCGGCCAACAGTTCCGGTGCAGGACCGACGAAGGCGCGCGCGGCGTCGGTGTCGTCGGTGAGGGTGAAGCGCAGCCACGCGGTGAGGTACCCGCGGAATCCGCCCCCGTCGGTGGGCCAGTTGTGCCCCACCCCCAGCAGGCGGCCGCGGGCAGCGGGCCCCGGGCTGACGGAGTGATAGGCGGCCTGCGGTATGGCCGTCGAGACCGGATCGTCTGACCCGGTCAGGTAGAACACCGGACCTGTCAGCCGGGCGACGTCGATCTCGTCGACGGGCCGGGTGGCCCACCACGGATCGGGCAGGTCGAGCACGGCGGTGGAGGTGATGAGACCGTCGGAGTCGGTGCTGGCGTTGATCGATCCCCCGGCGCCCTGCGAATGTCCGACCGCCGCGACGTGAGCGACGTCGATGCGATCGTGAAAGACGCTCTCCGGGTTGTCGTTCTGCGCCAGGATGTAGCGCGCTGCCGCCAGGATCTCGGTCCCGTCACCGGTGACGCTGCTGTCGGCGACCACGACGACGAATCCCCAGGAGGCCAGGTGGCGTAGCAACTCCTCGTACTGCTCGTACGTCGCGTGGCTGCCGTTACCGAAGGTGACCACCGGATGACGGTCGGGGCTGGTGGCGATGTCGGCGGGGTGGAACACCTGATATCCGGGCACCGCGACCGATGCGACGGCGTGGATGCCGGTGGCCGCGTAGCGCTCGCTGACGGATTGCCCTTCTGGAACAGCGGGAGCCGCAGGCGCCGCGGCACCTGGCGCGGGAGCCGATGCGAGTGCCGGTGCCGAGAACCCGGACGCCATCGGCATCGCGATGATCGCGGCGAGGAGCAGTGTCCGGGTGCGTCGGGTGGTGGGAAGTAGAGGTCGCCGTAACGTCACGAAATCGCATGCTACCCAGCGTGGGCGCGTGCGAGCATGCCGCCATGCACAATTCTGTCGAATCCCGGCGGAGCGTCCCGGCCCCGAACGTCGAGACCCGGCCCCGCGTGTGCGTGATCGGTGCGGGGTCGTCGGGCATCGCCGCGGCGAAGGCGCTCCACGTCGCCGGCATCCCGTTCGACTGCTTCGAGCAGGGCAGCGTGATCGGCGGCAACTGGGTCTACGACAACCCGAACGGGGTGTCTGCCTGCTACGAGACGCTGGAGATCAACACGTCCTGCCCGCGGATGGCGTTCTCGGACTTCCCGATGCCCGACGACTATCCGCCCTACGCGCGGCACGACCAGGTCCGGGCCTACTTCGAGTCCTACGTGGAGCATTTCGGGTTCCGGCACACCATCACCTTCGGCACCACCGTCGAGCAGGTCGAGCGGGCACCGGACGGCACATGGTCGGTGCGTACGACCGGCCCCGCCGGCGAGCGCGTGGAGAGCTACGACGCCGTGCTGGTCGCGAACGGGCACCACTGGGACGCCCGCTGGCCGGACCCCACTCCTGGAACCTTTACCGGCGAGGAGATCCACTCCCACGACTACCGCACCGCCGACCAGCTAGCCGGCCGCGACGTGGTGGTCGTGGGCATGGGGAACTCGGGTCTCGACATCGCAGTCGAGGCGTCCAAGGTCGCACGCAGCACCACGCTGGCGGTGCGGCGCAGCCACTGGGTGATGCGCAAGATGCTGCTCGGCAAGCCCGCCGACCGATTTGTGATGCCGGGCTGGATGCCGGGCTGGGCGATCTCTGCCGGACTCCGCGTCACCGCCCTCACGGCCGGTAACCTGACCCGCTACGGGCTCCCGCGGCCGACACATCGGCCCGGTCAAGCGCACCCGGTTCAGTCCGAGCAGATCCGCGCGCGACTGCAGGCCGGTGCGATCATCCCACGCCCGAAGATCGACCGGTTCGACGGTGACACAGTCGTTTTCGAGGACGGGACCCGGTCCCGGGCCGACCTGATCGTGTGGGCCACCGGCTACCGGGTGAGCTTTCCGTTCCTCGACCCGGAGCTCGTCGCCGCCCCCGAGAACGACCTGCCGCTGTGGAGGCGAACTGTGCACCCGGATCTTCCCGGCCTGTACTTCGTCGGGCTTCTGCAGCCGCTCGGCGCGGTGATGCCACTTGCCGAGGCACAGAGCGTGTGGATCGCGGAGACCCTCGCCGGCCGGTACCTACCGCCGCCCGACGCCGAGATCCGGTCGCAGATGACGGCCGAGTACGATCGCGCCAAGCGGCGGTTCTACGACTCGCCGCGACACACCATGGAGGTCGACTTCGACCACTACCTCTGGAGTCTCGAACGCGAGCGCCGGCGCGGCGCCCGCCGCGCCCGGGCCGCCCGCTGACCGCTTTCCTAGGATTGGTGGGTGTCCGATTTGAATTCAGCTACCACCCGAGCACGGGACCTCGACCGTTCGCAGACCTGTACCTTGCTGGACACCGCGTACAGCGACGGCCAGCTCGGTGTGGACGAGTACGAGGCCCGCACCGCGGCCGCGATGCACGCGGCAACGATCGGTGACCTCAGCAGGCTGACGGCTGACCTGCAGATCCCCGCCCACCTTCTCGAGTTGTCGAGTGCACCCGAGGCCCCGGCCCGCCGCTCCGGCCTGCCGGGGCGAGGACTGGTCGTCGCGGTCGCAGTGGTGGTTCTCCTCGGCGGCTTCGGCTTCGGCTATCTGCTGTTCGGCCGCGCCGCCGACAGCGATCAGTCGATCAGCGCGTCCGGATCGACCCCTGCACAACCTGTGGCTGCTGGTGAGCCGGTCGACACCCTGACAGCCGACGGCATCCGCGAGTTTCTGCGCCGCTTCGAGCAGGAATTTCGCGACACGACTGCCGACGATGTCGACCTCTACCGGGACGATGCTGTCGTCGACCGGGTGATGCCCGGTCAGCCGCACCGCTCGCAGCGATGGATGTTCACCGGCGGATTCAAACCATGGACGGAGCCCAGGAACCGGGATCGGGACCAGGCCACGGTCGATCTCGAGCAACTCGATGTCGACCGGATCGGCCAACTGATTGCCGACGCTCCCGGTTTGGTTCGCCTGCCCAGCGGGCGCATCGATCGAGTAGGGATCCGCGCCTCCGACGCCGAGCCTCGCGTCACGGTGTACGTCGAGGACGGTGACGCCTACAAGGGGAACGTGACAGCGACACTCCGCGGCAAGATCCTTGACGTCCAGGCCGCGTGACTGCGCCCGGAATTGGTGACTGGACCACCATGCCTTCCACGCTGCCTGCGGGCACCGACATCGTGGCCGAGACCGAGGTCAAACGCTCCCGGTTCATCGCGGTGCTGCGGCGCGCCGACCGAGCAACCGAGGCGCAGGACTTCCTCGACGAGCAGCGACGCCGGTATCCCGATGCGCGGCATCACTGTTGGGCCTACATCACCGGAGACGAGCCCTCGGAGCGGGCAGAACGCGCGGGGGACGACGGGGAGCCCGGCGGCACCGCCGGGGTGCCGATGCTGCAGGTACTGCGCACCCGGGACCTGGTCGACGTCGCGGTGGTGGTGACGCGGTACTTCGGCGGTGTCAAGCTCGGCGCAGGTGGGCTCGTGCGTGCGTACTCGGGGGCGGTGGCGGCGGTGGTCGACGCGGCGCCACTGGTCGGCCGCGAACGCCTCGAGCTGCTGACGCTCGAGGTCGGTCATGACACCGCCGGCAGGGTGGAGGCCGAATTGCGCGGTCGTGGAGTCGCCGTCGTCGACACCGCCTACGGCGCGGCCGCCGCCCTCACCCTCGCCACCCGTGACCCCGCGCGGCTGGCCGACACGGTCGCCGAGATCACCGCCGGCGCAGGCGAGCTCGTCCCGGCGGGTGCACGGTGGGTGGATGTGTGAGCAGGCCGCCAGCGGGCGTCGACGTCACTCTCGCCCCGTCGAAATCCATTGCGGTCCGTTGAACGTCAGGTTTCGATCGCCGGTCACCAGATCCGCCGCCCGGTCGAGCCTCGACATCTGGTCGTCGCCGAGCGCCACCCGGACCGCGCCCGCGTTCTCGTCGACCCGCGCCGCCCGCCGGGTGCCGGGGATCGGCGCGACCGGCACGCCGAGCCGCTCACCCTGTGCCAGCAGCCACGCCAGCGCCACCTGCGCCGGCGTGGACGACACCTCGCCGGCGACCGCGCGCACCACGTCCACGACGACCTGGTTCGCCTCGAAGTTCTCGTCGAATCGCGGCTGTCCCTTGCGCATCGAACCGGACACGCTCTCCTTGGTCAGCGTGCCGGTGAGGAATCCGCGTCCGAGGGGCGAGTAGGGCACGAAACCCGCCCCGACCTCGATCGCGGCGGGCACCACCTGACGCTCGACATCGCGCGACCAGATGCTCCATTCGCTCTGCACCGCGGTGATCGGATGCACCGCCGCGGCCGCGCGCAGCTCGTCACCGGTCACCTCGGACAGCCCGAGGTGCCGCACCTTGCCCTCCTCGACGAGTTCGGCCATCGCGCCGACGGTCTCCTCGATCGGCCGGCCGAGCTCACGTCGGTGCATGTAGTACAGGTCGATGACGTCGGTGCCGAGTCGCCGCAGCGAGGCCTCGCACGCCGACCGGACGTAGTCGCGGTCGCCGCGGGTCGGCGTGTCCCCGGGCTGGTCACCGATCCTGCCGGTGATGCCGAACTTGGTCGCGAGCTGAACCTCGTCGCGGCGGGTGCGCAGCACCTCGGAGATCAGTTCCTCGTTGGTGCCGGCAGGCCCGAGCGCGTCCGGGCGGGGTCGGCCGTACACGTCGGCGGTGTCGATGAAGGTGACGCCGATGTCGAGGGCGTGGTGCAGGGTGGTCAACGCCTCGGACGGATCGGTCGGTCCGTAGACGTGGCTCAGCGCCATTCCGCCGAAGCCGATGCGGCTGACCGCCAGCCCGTGGCCGAGTTCGACCGTCGGTGCCTGACTCATAGGGAATCTCCTTGTCGTTCGAGAACGGTGAGGTCGGTGATCGGCGCGTTGCCGCAGTCCAGGCCGCGGTCGATCAGCCCTCGGTAGTGCTCGACCTTGTCGTCGATCGCGTCGAGGTCCTGGTGCAGCTGGTCGAGTTGGGCGAGTACTCGTTCGCGATGCGTGAGCAGCAGCGTCATCCGGCGTCCGTGACTGGCTGCACCCTCCTCGTAGAGTTCGAGGAACCGCCGGATCTCCGCCACTGGCATACCGGTGCGGCGGAGCCGAATGATCAGCTGGATCGTCCGCAGCGAGGCGTCGTCGTAGCGGCGGCGCCCGTCGCTCCCGCGCTCGATACGCGGGATCAGACCCTCACGCTCGTACCAGCGAAGCGTGTCGCGGGTCAGCCCGGTCGCCTCGGAGACCTGCGCGATGCCCAGTGCCGTCGTCATGGGTACCGACGCTAGGTGCTGGAGTGCACTCCAGCGCAAGCGTCGGCTCGGACCACGGTGATTCCCTCCGTCGCCAGTGCGGCCAGTGCCCGGTGGTGGGACCCGACCGTCGTGCCGGCGCAGGCATCGGCGATGACGGACACGCGGTACCCGAGCGCGCGCGCCGACCTCGCCGCGAGCGCAACCCCGTGCTCGGTGGCGATGCCGGTGAATACGACATCGGTGATCCCACGCAGGCGCAGGTTCGTGTCCAGATCGGGGTTGGTGAAGACGTCGCGGTCGTACTTCGTCAGCACCTGATCTCCCTCGTCCGGCGCCAGCACCGGATGAAACGACGCGCCGTGGCCCGCCGGATCCGACCGCATCGGATCGGTCGGGTCCGTGCTCAGGTACCGGGTACACACGACCAGCGCTCCCTCGGTCCGAAACCGGGTACGGGCCAACGCCGCCCGGCCGACGACCTCGCGGTCGTGCGCCAGCGCGACGATCCAGTGTTGGAAGTCGATCTCGATCAGTGCGGTGGTGGTGGCCATCCGCGGCACGCTAGCGACTGGAGCGCACTCCAGCGCAAGCCGCTGATACGAGCGCTGTCGGCGCGTTCGTGATGACTCGGACTGGTCTCCGACTGTGGAACCTCAGGTTTCAAGGTGGTCGAGTACCTCACGAAGTCGCGACAAGGTCACCTTCCATCCCCGCTCCAAGGCATTGCGCGCCATTCTCTGCCGACGGTCGTCGATATCAAATCCTGTTTGCGTCAGCAGAAATCGCGTGCCATCGCCCTGTGGCCGGATCGTCCAGTCAACGGTCCACCGCGCAGGATGCGCGGCTCGCAGATCGACCCAACTCAGGATCAACTGCTCACCTGGCCGAGCCGCCAGGACTTCGCAGGCGATCTCGGCGGTCGGCTGACCCGGCACTGCGAAAGTGAAGTGCGTCCCGACAGACGCGGCGAAGCCGACCGATCGCATCAACCATCGCTCGAGCAGTGCCGGTTCTGCCAGAGCACGCCAAACGGCGTCTGGCGAATGCGGGAAGAAGCTGCCGATCTCGACCGCAGCGGGATCCAACTCTGCATCAGCTATCACCGGTGCACCTCCTCAACGAATCCGAATCTGGTCGCCGTGACGCGGTTGCCGCGGCGGGGCGTAGCGCTCAGCGGGTCGCTCGCACTCGAGACGCGTCACTGTTGGTCAGTACGTTGCGGGATCCCAGAAATAGAGCTGACGTGCAAATGCGCCGATCAAGAACCCTGCTGGGGGATTGAGAGCGCGCCTTCTCCCTTGTGGATCGAGCTGGTACACAGCGGTCATTCCGTGGAAGGTGACGCAGTGGATGTTGTCGGATCCGAAGGGGCTGAACGCAACCTTGTTGAGGCCATTCCATGCGTCGAGTGCCCACGGCACCGGAATTGGTCGCTGCACGGGTACTCGCGCAAGCCGATATCTTGCGCCGCTGCGTTGGGTGCCAAGACGGCCCCGAGGCTGACTGTCAGTGCGCAAGCCGCGACGAGCACTGTGCGGTTCATCTCGAATTGCCTCCCCCAGCAAAGGTGATCGACAGTCTGTTAATACGGGCCGGCGGGTGCCGCGTTACAAGCGACTTCGTGGACAAGTACCCGGCTGAGTAGAGAAACGTCCTAGGTTGGGTGGATGTCGATGACGTGGCCGCAGATACGAGGTTTGAATTACAGCACGATGGGGCGGTCCGTCCGCGCCGACATGTGGTGCGACGACACCTTCACGGGGCGGGTGTGGTTCTTGCCGCCCACGACGTGGCGTATCGAGGACGCAGCCGGCGAAGCGACCTACATCGAGAACGACACTGATGAGTACCGCCTCGCCGACGACGGAGTGATGGTCCACACGGCCAAATCTCCGAATCGGTTTGTCATGACCAGCGGTGCCGCGCCATGGCAACTCCTGCAGGCGTATGCCACGTGGCCACTGGAAGATTCAGGGACGGAGCAGCGGCTGGTCCCTACGGGTCTGCCTCGTCCAGTGGAGGTCCGCGGCCGCGCAGGCTGGCAGGTCCAGTTCGCCGACGCTATGCCAGGTGGTGAGGTGACCTACGTGATCGACGCAGAACTGGGCATCGTCCTGTCGAGGTCCATAGGTTCGCAGGTGATGGAACTGGCGAAACCCCATTTCGACGAAGACTTCGATCCGGCGTTGTTCACCTGGATCGGCCCGGTCCGGGAGGAAGAGGATCGGTTCATCACCCCTGCTCAGCGCGAGTATGAAGCGAAGGCACAGGCGCTCGCGCAGATGCCGCGGCCGCAGGTCGCCTGGTTGCCGCGGACCATCGAAGTCCAACCGGTTGACGGTGATCCACGAACCGGGGCCATGGATCTGCAGGTGACGGCTCAGTACGGCTACCTCACTCTGCGCCAATGGGTCACCGAGGTCGGCGAGCCCGAGATCACCTGGATGCAAGGGCAGACACCGTTGCGTCACCGCGAAGCAATCGGTCCATGGACGTTTGAGATCCGCAGCCACAACCTGATCGACTCCGACGACTGCGCACGAATCATCGGCTCGATCGTTCCGGCTGACCCGCCGGCCACCACCGCCGCGCAGATCCGCGAGATGCTCGACCGTGACACAGCCGAACGGGCCGACGCCGAACTCAGTGAAATGTTGGGGACAGGTCGCCACCTCGACGACTACCTCGGCGATCGAGGCGGGGATTCATTGTTCATCCGAACCGATTTCAGCAACGGCGCCGCCTGGCGCGAGGTGGCCGCCGCGGCGATGGCGGCCGGCGAAGGCGACGAATCCGAATTCATGGCGTGCCTGACCTGTATCGACAACCCTGCGAACGACGGCTTGTCGATCTCAGATCTGCTCGAACGGATCGGTGACCGGCCCCCGTACTACGTGTTCATCGCAGACACCACCACGATCACCGACCCCGAACATCCGATCCTCGCCGTGGACACCGGACCCGCAGACTCAGGTCATGGCAGAGGCCAGACTGTGAGGGTGATCCCGTCGCAGATGTGGTCCATCGAGAACAACCTCTCCCTCGCCAACATGGACTTCGAGGACTTCGCCGATTCTGCCGGCCCCGACGGGGTCTATCGCGGATTCTCCTGAACGAGCAAACGGCTGTGCGGGCCTCTGATCTCGATGGGGTATGGCTCCGCTATGGGCCTTGGCTGTTGTCGACGACTTCCCAGAACAGGATGCCATTTTCGATGACTGGCACCCAATATCCGATTGGGAGGGAGTCGGTGATGCAGGTTCGGACTCCTGCGAGCATCGCGCTGATGGATGACCAGGCGGGTCCGTGGCTGTCTGCGGAGTACTTGTCGAATTCGCGTACACAGCCGTGGTGTTCACCCGGGCGGGTGTCGCAGAAGTACGCGTAGGCGTCTAGTTCGGCGATGGGAATATAGCTCGGGAGGAACATCATGGCGGTTGAGCCGGCGTTCGGGTGCTGAACGCACACGCCGTCGTATCCGCCTTCGTAATAGTCGGTGTCCGCATCTGCGAGCTCGCGCCACACTTCGGCTGACATCGCGTGCCAGTCTGCAACCCCGTCGAGGCTGAGAAGATGCTGCACGGGGAGCAACTCTCCCGAGCCGCCACCCGCCGGAGAATTGTCGATCTGACCGTCATGCAGCGAAAAGAACTCGCGCAGTTCAGATGGCCAGACCGTTCCCGTCAGGGCTTCGATCCGGGCTAGCGCCTCGGGCGAGGCGGGTGGGCGGAACGAGTTCGCGGTGCTGGGCGCGACCTCTCGAAGGACGTCAAGCAGCCTTGCCCACTCGGCGGCGACAGTCATGAGCGAACCCTACGCAAACCGTGCTCCTGACTAGGCGTACGAGTCGCGGACGCACCCGCGCTGACCGCCGTGCAGGCAACTCGAGTTATTCGCGTTGCCCCGTTGGTGCAGCCCCGACGTGCATGAATGCGAGCTGGGGGACTCGGCATGTATGAATGTGGCGTCGTCCAGTCGGGCAACGTATTTCGCTGCCCGCTGGTACGACAACCCGACCATCAACAAAGGAGTACATCCATGGGTTCTTCAGACGAACAGCTCGGTCAGATTGGCACCATCGCGGGAGTCGGCGCAGTCGGGCTCCTCGCGATCTGGGGTGGCGCCGGCCTCGTCTCGATGTCGTAGCGCTCAAGCGAGTCCGCTACCGGCAGGTCCAGCCCGTTCCAGATCGGGGCGGGCTGGACCTCCGAGTGCCGCTGCTGCACGGTCCGGGTCGTGCCGTGTGTATCGAGTGGTTGGTGGTTCCGGGCACGCCCTACATTGAGTGGATGGTCCGTGAGGCTGCTGCCACCCATTCGACGGCCGCATCTGTCCCGCGCAGGTTGCGTGTTCTGGGGACGTCCGGGGCCGGCAAGAGTCGGCTCGCGGCGCGAGTATCGGAGGTTCTCGGCGTTCCACGCCTAGAGCTCGATGCGGTCTTCTGGGACGCTGATTGGACGTATCGCGATCTCGACGAGGCACGTTCGCTTGTTCGCGATTTCACGGCCGAGCACCCGAGCGGGTGGGTGATCGACGGCAACTGGACATCGCGTTTGGATGGCTTACTTGACCCGGGCACGCCGGGTGGCGCCGACGCGGTCGTGTGGCTCGATCACTCCCGGCCGGTCGTGATGGGCAGGGTTATCCGGCGCACGCTTCGGCGCGGTCTCTTGCGCGAGGAGCTGTGGCACGGCAACCGTGAGAGTCCGTTGTCGTGGGTGAAGCGCAATCCGCAGGACAACATCATTCTCTGGGCATGGACACAGCACGCTGTCACCCGGCAACGGATGGCAGTGCGGGTCGCGTCGGGGTGGCCAGTGATTCGGCTCGCGGGACAGCGTGAGGTCGATGCGTGGCTCAGGTCGCTGGGCGGGGGTCACCTCGACGCGTGACGGCGGGGGTTGGTTCGTGTTGTTCAGTCCTGGTTGTCGGACGTCAGAAACACTGTTCCGAAAAGCTTTCCATCTATCGTGGTGATGGAGTGAGGGCGGGAGCGGCCGATCGGGCCGCAACCCTGATGGAACAGACGTTGCGGCTGATCGGAAAGGTCAGCGTCCCGTTCGTGGCCGGCTGGTGCCTGGAGACGTTGGCCTGGATCGCGATACGCGAAGACAAGCCGACGCGCGCCGCCGTCCTGATGGGTGCCGCCGGAAGAACCTCTCGCAGACGCTCGGGAGCGTTTCAGTGACCCAACCGCACCTGCTCGGGAACCACGACGAATGTGAGGCGCTCACCCGCGACGCGCTCGGGAATCAAGCCTACGGCGACGCATTCCGCACCGGTGCCGCCGTGAGCATCGACGACGCGGTCGCGTACGCACTCGGAGACCAGCGCGCCGATAAGCCCCCGACGAAATCCGCGGTATCCGTGTTGACCCGCCGCGAAACCGAGGTGGCAAACCTCGTCGCGCCTCGCGGACCCAGATCGTGGCCTGGATTGCCGTGAACCAACAGAATCGACAGCTCTGATCCGAGCGACGATGTAGTTCGTGGCGCACTGCAACGTGGACCGAACCGAAGGAAGAGAATCCGTGACGAAATACGACGACGCCGCCTGGCATTACGGCGGCAGGTTTCCCGACGATCTGCCGAATGCTGCTGGTGGCACTCACATCGGCATGTTTGTCGCGTGGTGCCTGCTGAGCGGTTTCGCGGGGGAGGATGTCGAGGATGAACTCGAACCACTCGAGTCTCGGGAGGTGACGCCCGGCGGCTTTCTGTTGAAGGTGCTCGACGAGAAGTTCGTCAGCGACGATCTCACCGCCGACGGCAACGCCTTCGCCGTCGCGTACTACGCCGGCGAGAACGACGACTCCCGGTACATCGACGACTATCTCGACGCGTTCGACACCACAGCGGCGAACATCTACCGGGTCGAGGACAGCTGGGAGACGTACGCCGTGATCGCGGATCGGATCGCCGCACGCTTCCGCGCCTGGGTGGACGCCGGGCGGCCGCGCTACCTCCGATGACCACCTCCATGGTGGTGGCTAGTCTCGGGGACATGCTGGCCACCGCGATCATCGTCATCACGTTTGCCCTGGTCTTCTATTCCATCGGCGTGTGGTCGGAACGGATCCAGAAGACCCTGAAGTGGTGGCACGCCTGCGCCTTCGCGCTCGGCCTGGTCTGCGACGCCACCGGTACCTTCCTGATGAGCCAAATCTCCGACGGGTCATCGGAAACCGGAACATCCACCTTCGACAAGATCATGATCGTCACCGGAGCCTTGGCGATCGTGCTCATGGCCATTCACCTGGTGTGGGCCGTCATTGTCCTGCTCCGCGATCGCCCCTCGGAGAAGGCGAAGTTCCACCAGTTCAGCCTGGTCGTGTGGACGATCTGGCTGGTGCCCTACTTCACGGGGGCCATCGGCGCCATGACCGGCTAGCGCGGCCTGAGCCAGCCGGACCTAGGTGACTCTGGCTGCGCTGCGCCTTCGCCGGCCTGCTACTTTGATATTGTTCTAGAACACTAGAACACTAGAACACTGGAAAGAATTGGGGGTGGGTGTGGCCATGTCACCAATGGGCGACCCTGGGTTGTCCGGCAGGTTCGGTCGATTCGGTGGGCGGTACGTCCCCGAGGCGCTCGCGCCGGCATGCCGCGCGGTCGAAGCAGGCTTCCGCGATGCGTGGGCGGACCCGGAGTTTCGGGCGGAACTCAGCCGACTCCTGGCCGAGTACTGCGGACGGCCGACGCCCGTCACGCGGGCACTGCGGCTTTCCGAGGCACTCGGCGTCCGCGTCCTGCTCAAGCGTGAGGACCTCAATCACACTGGCAGTCACAAGCTCAACAATGCTCTGGGCCAAGCACTCCTGGCCCGCAGGATGGGCAAGCGCGAACTCATGGCGGAAACCGGCGCCGGTCAGCACGGCGTCGCCACGGCAACGGCCGCTGCACTGCTCGGCATGAAGTGCACCGTGTACATGGGCGAGGTCGACATGGCCCGGCAGGAGCTCAACGTCTACAGGATGGAGACGCTCGGCGCGCAGGTGATTCCGGTTCGAACCGGCGCCAGGACGCTGAAGGATGCCACCAGCGAGGCCTTTCGGCATTGGGTCACTCGGGCGGACGAGAGCCACTACTGCCTGGGCTCGGTGCTCGGGCCGCACCCCTACCCGTGGATCGTTCGCGAGTTCCAGTCCGTGATCGGGATCGAGGCGGCGGCGCAGTGCGCGCACCTGCTCGCCGGCGGCGTCCCCGACATCGTCGTCGCGTGCGTCGGTGGCGGATCCAACGCGGCGGGAACGTTCGCCGGGTTCGCCTCGTCGCAGGCGCGACTCGTCGGCGTCGAGGGTGCGGGTGGCGCCGGCGCCACCAACGGCACCCTGGGTGTGCTGCACGGCTCGATGTCGCTCTACCTGCAGGACGATGCGGGTCAAGTGCTCGAAGCGCATTCCGTCGCTGCCGGTCTCGACTATCCGGGGCTGGGGCCCGAGCACGCCCACCTCGCCGAGCTCGGCCGCGCGGACTACGTGACCGTCACCGACGAGCAGGTCCTCGACGCGGCCGGGCAGCTCGCGCGACTCGAAGGCATCTTCCCCGCCCTGGAGTCCGCGCACGCGCTCGCCTGGGTCGCGCAGGCCGCCCGCGACCGACAGTTCGCTCCCGACTCCACCGTCCTGGTCACGGTGTCCGGCCGCGGCGACAAGGATGCCGAACAAGTCAGGAGACTCGACCGTGAACGTGCTTGAGATGACGCTTCGCAAGGTCCGCGACAGCGGCTCCAAATGCCTGATCGGCTATGTCATGGGCGGGATCCGAGAGGATTGGACCGATC
Source organism: Rhodococcus sp. OK611 (assembly GCF_003050885.1). Lineage (NCBI taxonomy): Bacteria > Bacillati > Actinomycetota > Actinomycetes > Mycobacteriales > Nocardiaceae > Rhodococcus > Rhodococcus sp. OK611. The sequence goes on along the minus strand of NZ_QAOZ01000008.1, from coordinate 91,803 downwards.
TCGTGCAGGCCATGATCGACGGGGGTGCCGACGCCGTCGAGATCGGGCTCCCGTTCTCGGACCCGATGCTGGACGGGGCAGTCATCCAGCGCGCCTCCCTCGCCGCTCTGCAGCGGGGTGCGCAGGTGGAACGAATCATGGACGAACTCCCGAACGTGTCCGTGCCGCTGATCGCCATGACCTACAGCAATCACCTGGTCTCGCGCGGCGTCCCGAACTACCTGGGTGCGATCGCCGCCGCCGGAATCAGCGGGTCCATTGTCGCGGATCTGCCGTTCGAGGAATCGGCGGACTATCTCGCGGCGGCCCACACCGCGGGCGTGGCTCCGGTGCTCATGGCGGCCCCGTCGACATCGGCGGACACGGCGCAGCAAATCGCCCGGGCCAGTGGCGGATTCGTCTACTCGATGGGCGCGATGGCGCCGACCGGGCGGCACCGGACCACGGACGAGAGCGGGTGGGAGTTCGCCCAACGCCTCCGGTCGGCGGACGGTCTGCCGGTTGTGATCGGGTTCGGAATCGACTCACCCGAGCGCGCGGCACGGGCCGCTCGGTACTCCGACGGCGTGGTCGTCGCCTCGGCGCTGATGGACCCGGTGCTCGAGGGTGCGACCGCGGCGTCGATCATGGGAACCGTCCAAGACTTCCGCCAACGACTCGACGAGGCAGCAATTCCGTGACCAGGCAATCTCGACTGCCCAAGTACCTGGCGATCTACGACGACCTGCGGGCCAGGATCGACACCGGCGAATGGCAGTCCGACGACGCCTTGCCCGCGCAGCGTGAACTCGCGGCGTCCTACGGTGTCACGATCATGACCCTCCGGCAGGCACTGCAACTGCTGGAGAACGACGGACTGATCGAAATGCGCCCGGGAGCGGGCACCTTCCCGGCGAACAAGCGGTACACCTACAACCTGCTCCACCTATCGGGATTTGCGGACGATCTCAGGGCGCAGGGCGCCAACGTCGCGACGCACATTCTCGGGTCCGCGCGGGAGATTCCGCCACCCGAGGTCGCCCGCTCGCTGCACCTCGGGCCGACCGAGCAGGTGCTCGTGGTCACGCGCCACCGCGTGATCGACACGCATCCCTCCGTGCTCCAGTACTCCTACATACCGCGGGGAATGGGCATCTCCCCGGATGAACTGGTCGATGCGTCGCTGTATCAGGTTCTCGCACAACACGGTTACCCGGTCGCCTCGGCCAACGAGTCGATCACCGTCACCACGCTCGGTGCTGCCGAAGCCGAACTGCTGGCGCGCCCGGAGCAGAGCCCGGCGATGCTCAGTCGCCGGACGAACGTCACCGAGGACGGCACCCCGGTCCTGCACGACACCGCCCTCATTCCGTCCGACATCGCAGAGATCCACATCGACCGCGGGCCCCAGCAGCTTCGCGTCACCTATCGCATCAACGACCGGCACACCTGACGACGTGTGGGTACGGCGGGGTTCAGTCGATCTCCAGGTCGTGCAGGATCGGGCGCAGGCGGGCAAGCGCGCGTTCATCCTCGACAGCGATGTCGCCGCTGGAGTCGAAGCGATCGTCGCGGTCCACGAGGGAACGGAGCTTCTTCGCGACCTCGCGGCGGACCGTTGCCGGTGCTGCCGCCAGCCGTTCGGCGAGTCGGAGGCCGAGATCGCGTGCCCACCGGTCGGTCAGGGCACCCGCGACGATCTTCACGATTCGTGTGGGAGTGCCGGGCAGGGGCAGCCCGAGGTCGAGGAGGGCGATCGCGGCGGCGGCATTGGCTTTGATGAGCGGGCCGTTGTAGTTCTTGCGGTCGGTGACGACGAGGTCGGCGAGCAGCGCCTCGAAGTCGGTGTGCGCCTTGGGCGGTAGCAACTGCTGGGCGCGCCACTCGAGCGCGAGACCGATGGCTTCTTCGATCGGGCCGCGCCCCTCGTCGATGATGCTGCGAAGCACGGGCCAGCCGGTTGCGGCCTCGCCCGGGTCGGTGGCGGCGAGAATGCGTAGTGAGGCGAGCTGGTTATCTCGCTGGTAGTCGCTCGTCGCGGGCTCCTCGCCGACGAGGCTGCGGCACCAGTCGAGGAAGCGCGGATCGGTGCGGTCAGCCCAGTGCGCGAGCACCGCGGACTCCCTGTACTCGAGGTCAGCGTCGAGGACGCGATGGAAGTCCTCCGGGTCCTTCGTCAGGCGTGCGAGAGCGAGCAGCACGGTCGCGTCGCCGGAAACGCTCGCCTCGCGGACGCGGTCGATGCCGGCGGTGTCGCCCCATGTCGCGAGCGCGTCGGCGGACTGCTTCGGCGCGACCGCGAGCATCTCCTGTACCTCGGGCAGGGCCTCGGCGGCAGTCTCGGCGGGCCAGGAGGCGAGCAACTCGATGAGGTGTCCGGCGCCGTCGCGGGACGGATCGGCAGGAGGCTGCTGCCGCAGCGCCTGCCGGATGCCGACGATGAGCATGGTGGCGGACGGTGCGTGTTCGCGCACGAGCGCGTAGCCGAGCGCGGACCGTCCCGACGCGGAGGCGGCAACCATGAGGCCGCGCGCGGCGGGGTTCGTGAGCAGGGCCTGAGCCATCGGGCGAGCCCACCGTCCGTCGCCGGCCCGCAGCAGAGCGAGCGCGGAATCTGCCCGAGCATCCGTGTCGACGGTGCTCGACCCGATGGCGGAGGTGTCGCCCGTAGTGACCCGCTCCGCGAGGGCGACGAGCAGGTCGCAGACCTCGGGTGTCGGTGGGCACTGCCGGAGCGCAGCGATCATCGCCTCCGGCCTGGCCTCAGGCAGCGCCGCCAGCGCGAGCAAGCGACGGACCGCCGCCGGAGCGTTGCTCCGGGAACCGATGACGACATCGACGAGCCCTGCGATCGTCGTCTCGTCCGGCGCCGGCAGCGCGGCGAGTACGACAGCCGATGCCTCCGGGTTGACCTCGCTCAACCATTCCGGGAGGTTTCCGACGCCGAACGCGATGCGGGGCGCCACCTCGACGGCGAGCTCCCATCCCGCTACGAGCGCGTCGAGATCGGTGGTCTCAGTGCCCCCGGCCGTGATCCGCGCGAGCGTCGCCGCCATCACCAGGCCGGGATCCCCGTCAGCGAGGGCGGCCGAGACATCGACACCGAGAGTCGTGAGCGCGGCGACACATGCCTGCTCGACCTGCTCCGCCGGGCGGGAGCACGCCCGCGCCGCGAGCGTGTCGAGGGCAGCGGAATCGGCCGTGCGCGCAGCGGCCTGCAGCAATGCCGCGGCCGCGGCCTCCGAGCCGTCGTCGACGATCAGTGGTCGCACGAGCGCCGCGATATCGATCAACGAGTCCCGGGCCGACCGGACCAGGGCGGCCGTCTCGGCGTCGTCCACCTCGACCTGTTCGTAGGCACGCACCGTGTCGGCGAACATCAGCAGCAACCACGCCGTGCTCTCCGCATCCGCGGACTGCCGTGCGCCGAGCACCGACGCGATCGACGTCATCGCCGGCGGGGTCGAGTCATAGAGGGTTCCCTGGTGCAACACCGCCGCCCACAGTTCGTGCAGCGACTCCTCGACCGTCTCCGCGCCGGCGAGCCCCTCGATCCAGCCGGGCACATCGCTCGCGTCGCCGTAGGCGTGTTCCAGTGTCGGCCAGTCGACCTCGGCGAGGTGGGTGCGCCGGGACACGCTGTTCATGGGGTCTCCTTGTCATTGAACTGCCCGGTGTCGGACAGGGCAGTTGCACAGTTGCGCCGCCACCGCGACGGGTCGGCGTATCCGCCGCTTCAGGTGATCGTGTAGCCGAGTTGATGGGCCTGGCGTCGCTTGCAGGGCGAGGAACTATTGGTCGCTTCGGTAGACGCTGCGGACGGCGCCGTCGAACCCGACCGTCAGAAAGCCCTGCGCGCCCGCGTCCTCGTTCCACAAGTGGATGCTCACGACCGGCCCGTCATCGCCGCGCTTCGCTTCCATGTGGATCCGGGTCGGGTCGTCCACGCGAAGCGTGCGATCCGCGCCGTGGAGCAGCCCGATCACCCGCGGGACGTTCGGGCGCAGCTCCGCCAGGTTGATGGGAACGCCCTCGGTGCGATTGGACGACGTCCCGTTTTCCGTGATCCGGGCCTGTCCCTTTTCGACCTGGTACTCGTACCTCTGCGCGAGGCCGGGTTTGCTGGGCACCGGGCGTGAGAACGTCGCGTACTCGGGGTAGACGGTCAGCTGGTCGACCTCCGAGTTGCCCAGTTGGTGGGCTATCTCGTCGAGCATCCGTCCGAGTCCTGCCGCGGTGGTCAACTCCGTGGTCGTCGCGGCGGCGGTGGCCGGCTCGTCGTGATCCCGGGCCGACGTGACCACCACGATTCCGCACACCAGGACCACGGCTGCCGAGAGCGCGACGGCCCAGCGGGCGTCCCGCAGTGATGGCGGTGTCGGCACGGCATCGTGCAGATCCGGATGTACCTGCAGGTCCCGCACGAGTCGGTCGAGGTCGGCGAGCGTTCGCGCCGACCGGGTCGCCTCGGTCCGATGTCGGTGCTCCACATCGCTCAGCTGGCCGTCGGAATACGCCGCATCGAGGACGTCACACACCGCGGCGCGGTCGACGTCGCGGGCGCGCAGCCGCAGTGCCGAGGCCCGGGGGCGCCGGCTGTTCGGTGTGGTCATCGTCCCTCGGCCTTGGAGACGTCGACGACCGTGCCGTTCAGGCGCGTGTCCACCATTCCCCGTCGATCGTCCTTGTCCTGGAACAACACGCTGACCAGACCCTCGCCGGTCGACGAATCGGGGCGCACGAAGATGTGCTCCACCTTTCCCGCCGGGATCCCGACCAGGCCCGCCCCCGTCGTGATCAGCTCGCCGAGCCGGTCGACGTCGAGGGCCGCGAGATCGACCGTGTCGGTGTCGGAGGTGCGTGAACTCGGCGACCCCGACGTGGAGAAGCCGGCGCGGAAGCTCCAACTCTGCTCGCGGTGCGGCTGGTCCTGCAGCATTCGGGTGAAGAACACGTAGGTCGGGTAGAACAGCACTTCATCCACCCGCAGATCCCCGAACGTCTGCTCGTACTGATGTAGGAAGTCACGGATCGCGGCGGGAGAGCGCGGATCGAGCGGTTCGATCACGATCGGCTGCGGCTCGCCAGGAGCGACGGGCGCCGGAACCGGTTCGGCTGCGACGACCGTCGCGGGTGCCGCGTCGTGGCCTCGGGTCATCAACACGACGGTTCCGACGACCGCCACGGCCGCGACGACACCGGCGGCCACGACGCGTCCGGGAACGCGCCTGCGTGGTACCGGTGCGGAAGCGCGTGCGGCCTCGACGAGATGCTCGGGAATCTGCAGGTCCGAGGCCAGCGCGTCGAGTTCGCCGAGCGTCTTGGCCTTCATTGCCGCGGCGGTGCGGGCCTCGTACTCGGCCGGGTCGAGCTGTCCCTCGCCGTAGCCGGCGTCGAGCAGCCCGCATGTCTGGGCGCGATCGATATCGCGCGCGCGAGTGGAGGAAACCTGATCAGGCACGCACGTGATCCTAGGAAACCGTTCGGAACCTTGTCCGCCCGGCTCCGGACCGATCCGGTCCCGACCTGTCCATGCCGTATTTCGGTCCCCACGTGCGGCTACGCCCACTCGACCGGGCGCTACGCCTCGATCGGGCTGTACCAGTCGGCGTTCTTGAGCAGCACCCTCGTGCCCAGGTCGCGGTTCCATTCCGGCTCGATGCCGTGCCGCAGGAAGACGGGGAACATCACGTCGTCGAGCAGGCGCGTCACGTCGGCCGTGTAGAGGTCTTGTTTCGCGTCATCGCTGAGCGTGTCGTAGGTGGCCTCGTCGAAGTCCTCGGGCGGGAACGCGCCGTACCCGATATAGGTCTCGCCGTCCTCGATGAGACCGCTGGTGTCCTGTTGGTGGAAGTAGGCGTAGCCCATCCAGTGGCGGCTGTCGTCGAGCTCGCCCCAGATCTCGCCGGACGCGCAGCTGCCGCAGCAGGAGAAGTCCGCGCGGGCGACCACGCCGTTGGCATTGAGCTCCTCGAACGCGGCGATCGTGCGGGAGGTGTACGGGCCGATCTCCGTCTGCTGGAGCAGCCGTGCGGTTCGGAGCGCGGCGAACGCCGCCCGGAGCTGCTCGTCGGTGAGGTCGTAGTCGTCGCCGTAGGTGTCGACGAAATCGTCGGCGTCGCCGCGGCCGGTGATCAGCTGATCCCAGATCTGCCGGGTCAGCTCAACGCGGCCGTCCTCGTCGAGGGGCAGGTCGGGCAGGGTGGCGTAGGGCGGGAACGTGTTCGGGTTCGACAACGCGCTCACAGCGCCACCTCCGGATAACGAGCGGAACCGGGCAAATCGCCCGGCAGCGACGATGCTAGCTTTCGTCGATCCACGGGTGGATTCAGCGTCGGGGAGCGGTACCGCGTCGTCAGTGTGCGAGTGCGTTGAAGACCTCTGCCCAGTTTCCCCCAGCAACATTCATCGCATTCCGAGTCTCGAGGAGAACGTCCCGAGCGATCTGCTCGAGCGTGGTCCCTCCGGCAGAGCTCTCGATGCCCTGGAGGGCCGTCATGCCCTCTTCGGTTGCGGTGAATTGCTCTTCCCACTGCCCGGCGGAGGACAACAGGAATCTCAGGTGGTAGGGGTAGTCGAAGTCAGGCGCCGGCACTCCGGTCTCGGCAATATTGTTCAGCGAGGTGACGATCAAGCGCAGTTGGTCGGACTCGAAGGAGCAAGATTCCGGCTCCGCCAACCCTGAGTATTCGAGTGATCCATCAACGAGATCCCGCCAGTACTCGCGATCGTGCAGGCCGTCCCGCTGCTCCATGTGCGTCTCCGCGAAGACCGACATGAGTTCGGTGTCGTCGATGAGTGGGGAAAGCACCAGATCCTCGCTGAAGTCGTAGCCGAAGAAGTACCGAGTGCCGTCGACCGCGATTGATTCGATTCCTCCGATGTGGCGGTAGTCCCGAAGAAGCGGTGCAGGAATACTCGTCGCCGCTGCTTCTGCACCATCGGGGGTTCCGGACTCGCTGCATCCCTGGATGCCCATCATCGCTCCATTCGTCCACGAGTCCGACCTTGTTGATCGCAGTGGGTAGGAGAGTAGCGGTTCGTAGCGACACAGTGGTTGGTGGTACGGCGGAGGATAGACATAGCCGGCGTCGGTCTCAGAGGTCGACGCCGGAACCTGTCAGTCGATGACTCGAGTCGCCTGTCATACGACCAGCGGCAGAAGTTCGTGCAATCTCTGGGCACGGCTCGCGCGCGATGCGTGCCGCGTGCAAGACGCTGAATTCTCGTCGTGACCCGTCCGATCTGGACTCGCACTTGGCGCACATATATTAGACCGGGTGCGGCGGGATCTGTTTAATGGCAGTCGAACCTGATCTGAAACCGACTCTCGCGCACCGAAAAACCCCGACGGCATTCGGTATATTTCGAATCTGTCAACTTGTGGTGCTCGCTGGTTCCCAGCTTCTTCATGAGGAGTTGACACTCGTGACGACGATCCTGTGCGGCCTGATCCGAACAGGACGATCGTGATTCGCGACAGCAGATTCGGATCGGAGCTCCTCCTCTGCGGCGGATGGTGGGGCGTAAACCCAGACGGCCATGTGGTCGAGTCCGAGTAGCGGCAATGCCTCTCGTCCGCGCCAGCACTCTCAGCGCACAGGTGATGCCGACAAGTCAGCCAGGGCGACGACAGCGCGCGCTGTCCTAGCGGTCGCCAGAAACCTCACTCGCAAGCACGACGAGAAGGCACCGGCAAGGGGACCGGTCAGGGGGATCACAACTTGGGGCGCGAAGTAGCGCTGGAGCGAGCCGGTCGTCGCCCCGCAACTGCTCGAAGGGCGGAGAATCGAGAACTCGAGCGGGCCCACGCAAACGTCCTTTGGAGCTGGGGACGCGCACTTAGCTAGACGCGATCGAGGGCGAAGCCAGTCGAGATCGCTTGACGGGGATGCCGTCGTCGATCCGCACGCCTATCCGCCGCCGACCCGCGCTGACCGCCCCGGCAAGCTTGAACCCGTCCTGTGAAGAATCTACGTCTTGTTGGCCTGCTCGGGTGCGTCGGCGGGCTCGATGATCTTCCTTTCCTCACTCGCGCCGGGAGTGATCTCGATGCGCCTGGGCTTGGCCTTCTCCACCACCGGGAGGGTGACCGTGAGCACCCCATTCTGATAGGTCGCGGCGATGTGCTCGGAGTCAATTCCGTCGCCGAGAGACAGTTGGCGCATGTAACCCCCGGCGAAACGTTCAGAGGCCAGCCACTGCACATCATGTTCGGTGCGCTCGCTGCGCTGGGCCTTCACCGTGAGGATGCCGCCTTCGACGCTGACCTCGACGGAACCTGGGTCCACACCCGGAAGGTCGGCGTGCAGTACGTAGTGATCGCCGGACCGGTAGAGGTCCATCGGCATGAACCGTGGGGCCCGGGCGGATCCGGCCGACGCCCCGAGCACCTGCTCGGTGAGCCTGTCGAAATCGCGGAATGGATCGAATCGAAGTGGCACAGCAACCACCTCCTACAGGTTGGTGGGCCGCACCCCGCCACCGTGGTGGGATATCGGCTCGGCTGTACTCCTTTCGGTTTAGCACTTCGCAGGCACTAGTGCCAGTGCCAGGGGATTGCCCCCGGTTTGGTTGACGAGTCAGTGGAGCTCGGGGCAGTCCAGGCGCTCCTATGCGTCGGTGCGGACGAGTCTGCGTCGCTTCTGACAGGCGGTGACATCTGACGCTGTCGACGACGTTGTCGGACAGGTGCTGGGCTCGGATCCAGGAGTTGATCCGCAGTCGCACCGGCTCCGCCGGCGGGATGCTGAGCATTCCGTTGCGGGCTGCGAGCATCACTCCGGCTCGGCGATCACCGCCTCGATGCCCCGTGATCACAGATATGAGCGCGGTTGGCCCTCGGCCGGCGCGATCAGCGCCTAGAGCGTGCCGTTTTCGATGTCGCGTTGCATGGCCTGCTGGTTCGCGATGTGCGAGGACACGCCGTTCTGCACGGTGTAGTCGATCAGCGCCGCCGGCGCCGAGAACGTCAGGTGCTCGGTGACCGTGGTCGCGTCGCCGTCCTCGGCGAAGGTGACCTTCTGGTGGGTGATCACGCCGGGCATGTCCCAGGTATCGGTGCTGTACCAGTGGTCGGCGGCGTACACCCGCTGCTGCCCGACGGTGCGTCCCGGGATCGACATCGGACCTGCCGGGATGTTCTCGAGGGCGATGAACTCCCATACGTCGGCGCCACCCTCGGTGAACTTGCGGCGATCGAGCACGCCCTTCAGGAACGGGTGCCGTCCGAAGCCGTTGGAGAAGTTCGAATACGCCGGGAACACGCGATCGATGGGCGCGTCGATGGTGACCGGCAGGTCGACGTTCACCGTCACCAGTGCCGAACCGGCCTGGCTCTCCTCGAACTCGTAGGCGGCCCACGAGGCCTCCCATTCCGCGTCCAGTGCGGACGAGGAACCCGAATCGGGATCGGCCCCGGCGACTCCCGTGCCGCCCAGCGTGATGCAGGCGGCCAGCACGCAGGCTGCGACAAGCTTGGGTGCCGAGCTCCCGGCTCGCTGTCCGCAGATCTGCTCAGGACGTTCGACCATTCGCGTTTCCTCATCCGTCGAGACCGCTGCCGCCCTTCGGCGACCGGGCGAATGATACGCCGCCCGTGCCTTCAAACGACACGGCCTCGTTGACGTGGAGGGCGGATTCTTCTCGACACCAAGCGACGACACGGTGGCGAGCCTGACCGGCGTGCGGCCGGTCTAGATCGGCATTCCGGAACCCAGGAAATCGATGATGCGCAGGATCTGATCGAGATCGAACGGGTCGCGCCCCATCTGCGCCAGCATGGCCCCTGTGAGCGCGCCCGCAAGTGCGCGGATCTCGAAATCCTCTGTGCTGCGCCCGGTTCGCGCCACCGCGAGTCCCACGACCAGTTCGATATTGCGCTCGAATTCCCGGGCGATGACACCGCGCAGTTCCGGCACCGAGTACACCAGGTTGATCCGTTCCTTCTCGAACGCGTAGTCCTCGTCGGAGATCTCCTCGAAGGATTCGATGGTGGCCTGGCGGAAGGCCGCGAGCAGCGGCATATCGGCCGGTTGGCGTTCGATGGCCTGGATCATGACCGGATCCAGGTCGTCGGCGAGTACCACCTGCTCCTTGGACGGGAAGTAGCGGAAGAAGGTGCTGGGCGAGATGTCCGCGGCCTCCGCGATCTGTTCGACGGTGGTCTCGGTATAGCCCTGCTCCCGGAAGAGGCGGAACGCCTCGGTGCGGATGGTGCGCCGAGTGCGTTCCTTCTTCCGTTCCCGCAGCGTCGGCTTGGGCCGACGTGCGGGTTCTTCGGAATGTAGAGCGTTGGTGGACTCAGCTGGCATGAACCGATTGTGCAGCATCGGTCTCGGGCTCCGGTGTCACCGGCTTTCGCTGGGTCAGCGTCGCGGCCAGAACGGTGGCGGCGAGGCAGATCGCGGCGCACACCCAGAGCATGACGCTCATGCCGTCCATGAACGCCGTCTGCACGTGGGTGAGCATGGCCGGATCGCCGAGTTTGTGCCCGACTCCCATCCCGGCGTTGACACCGTCGGAGACGGGGTCGTGGTTGAGCTCGCCGAGGCTGGAACGGTACTGCGTGGACAACACGGTGCCTAGCACGGCGACGCCGATGGTTCCCGCCGCCTGCCGCAGCGCCTGCAGCAGTGCGGAGCCGGAGCCGGCGCGTTCGGGGGTGAGGTCGTCCATGGCCAGACCCATGGCGGCGGGCATGACCAGCCCCATGCCGAAGCCGAGCAGGACCAGCGCGGTGGCCGCGAGCCCGTAGCCGCTGTCCACGGTGAGCAGTGCACCCATGCCGAGTCCGGCTGCGAGCAGCGCGAATCCGGCGGTCAGCACTGCGCGCAGCCCAGCCTTGGGCAGCACCCTGTCCACCACCCGGCTACCGACGGCGAGCCCGCCGATGAGTGGCAGCAGCCGCAGTCCGCTCCCGAGGGTGTCGGTGCCGAGCACGGACTGGAAGTACTGCGGCATGGTGAAGAAGATGCCGAACATGGCGAAGTTGACCAGGACCAGATAGACGGTGCCCCAGCGGAATCCGCGTGCGCCGAAGAGGCCGAGGTCGATCAGCGGATAGGCCGCGCGCCGCTGCCACAGCACGAACGCCCCGAGCACGAGCGCGCCGCCGAGAATGGCCGCCCAGGCGAGGCCATCATCCCAGCCCTCCTGTCCGCAGCGAATGAAACCGTATGTAAGACCGAGCATTCCGGCGATCGACAGGGCGACACCCGGCAGATCGAGCCGGAACTTGTTGTCGGAGCTCGATTCTGGCACCAGTAGCGCGACGGCGGTCGCCCCGATGGCCACCATGGGCACATTGAGCAGGAACACCGAACCCCACCAGAAGTTCTGCAGCAGCCAGCCGCCGAGGATCGGGCCGAGCGGCAGGCCGATGGCGGTGGAGGTGATCCAGATGGTGAGGGCGCGCTGACGCAGCGCCGGTTCGGGGAACAGGCCGGGCAGCACCGACATGGACAGCGGCATCATGGCGGCCGCCGCGACGCCGAGCACCACGCGGGCGGCGATGAGCTGTCCGGAGGAGGCCGCGAAGGCGCAGGCGATCGAGGCCGCGCCGAACAGCAGCAGGGCGGCGAGCAGGAACTTCTTGCGTCCGTAGCGGTCACCAAGCGCGCCGGCCGGAAGCATGAAGGCGGCGAGGGCGAGGGTGTACGCGCCGCTGAACCACTGCAGCGCGGCGGTGTCGGCGTGCAGGTCGACGGCGAGGGTGGGCAGGGCGACGGTCAGGACGGTGACGTCGAGTCCGATGGTCAGCATGGCGACGGCCAGGGCGCCGAGGGCCAGCCAACGGCGCACGCCTGGTGCTTTCATGGCAGTTCCAATCATTTGGGTTCTACTCGATAATGAGAGTGTCTCGCATTTAGTAGTAACTGTCAAAACTTGAAGCGTCATCCATTCGGCACCTGCCCGCTGGATGGCGGTGGACGGCGATGGATGGATGATTTCCAGCGTGGTTGGCGCTCGGCTTCGTCGCTGGTCATGGAAGGGCACCCGGACCGATGAGTTAGAGCCGCGGAAGTGGTCTCTTCTTGCGAGATGCAACCGTGGAGGAGTCGCCATGCCGCTTCATATTCAACGATCGCCAGAGCGCCTGGTCGCCGTCGGTGACGCCGACCTGTGTGTGACCACATTTGGGGACCGGAAGCAGCCGCCGGTGGTGCTGCCGTGCACATCGAGATTGTTCTGGGACGACCGGTTCTGCGAGCAGCTTGCCGGAGCTGGTCGGTTCGTCCTGCGCTATGACATCCGCGACACTGGCCGGTCGACTAGTTATGCGACCGGCTCTCCCGGCTACAGCCTCCGTGACTTGGTCTCGGACATCATTGGACTGATGGATGTCTTCGAACTTCCGCGAGCTCACCTGGTGGGCTTCTCGGTGGCCGGATGGATCTGTCAGCTTGCCGCCCTCGACCATCCCGGCCGTATGTCGGCGCTGACCCTGATCAACACCCGTCCGACCTCCCCGGGCCCGGCGGACACGGATCTACCCGAACACTCGGACCGGATCGTGGAGTTCTTTACCAAGGCAGCCGATCCGGACTGGTCCGACCGGGCTGCGGTGATCGACTACGGCGTCGAACAGGCCCGGGTACGAGCGGGCGCACTCGGATTCGACGAACAGGAGGCGCGTCAGCAGATGACCCGAATGGTCGACCGCACCACCAACATGGCCTCCAGCATGCGCAACCTGGCATTTGCCGAGGCGGGCGACCGCTGGCGGGAGCGCCTGGGCGACATCGCCGTGCCGACCCTCGTCGTCCACGGTACCGATGACCCGTTCTTTCCGTACGGCAACGGACAGGCCATGGCTCGCGAGATCCCCGGCGCCGACCTGCTCCCCCTGAACGGCATCGGCCACGAACTTCCGGCCACCGCCTGGGATCAACTGCTCGCCGCCATGCTGGTCCTCCAGCCGGAATCCGTGGTCGGCGAAGGGGTTGGACAGCAGGCGAGGCGAGGGGCGGCCATGCCGTGATGATGTCGTGTTGCTGTGTGACACCACTGAATTGGTGGCGGGGCAGGGGCGGGGAGTGTTCACCAACACCATTGTGGCGACTCGGCGCGGAGCCAGGTTTTGTGCGGACAGGGCGAGGACGCACGGTGTGTCATCGGCTTCGCAACCCATTCATGGGGTCACAAATCGTGTGGAATACAGGCTATTAGCGGCTCGCCGGTGAGCAGCCTGCACAGCAAGTCAAACGGAGCCAGTCCCACACTGTTCGCGAGGTCGGTGGATCCGGAGTTGTGGCCAGGGGTTGCATTGAAGAAGTTGCTGCTGCCGGAATCGGCGACATCAGCCGGATTTCCGAGGTTGACCGGCGCGGCCGATGCCGAAGCCGCGGTGCCGAGGGCGATGGCTGCGCTGGCCAACGCAACGATGATTGAACGCTTCAAGGTGATCCTCTCCACTAGTGCTGTTCGACGCCGAGTGACGTCGTGGAAACCATATATATCGCCCGTCCGGTTGGTGGCTGATTCGATCGCATCGGTGGCATCGAGAATCCCGTTGTCCCGGTGTCGATTTCTCTACACAGAATGGCGCGCGCGGACGGATGACGAGCTCCCGCTGCCGCCGGATCCCTGGATGGACGCCGTCGACGACGACTGGGCGGCAATCCGTGGGACAGCGATCGGCGATAGGTTGACCAGCTATGTCGAACCAGATGATCGCTGTCGCGTATGTAGGCGGGGTGATGCTGTTCGCAGGGATTCTGCTGCTGGGCATCTTTGCGGCCGGACGTCGTGCTCGCGCGGGACGCAAGGCCGGCCGCTACACGTCGCGACCTGGTAACTCGTCGTCCAACTGGTAGCCATCATCCTCGTCGACGGCATCTGCGGCCCGCCGGAGCTGATCGCGGACGGGGTTCAGGCGGTCGTGTGCCAGGTGGAAGTCCGTGGCGCAGATTTGGGCTACCGTCGGCTCAGTCGCCTCGCCGGTGGGCGACGAAGGTGGCCAGGCTGGGCCCGCCTTCATCCGCCTTCATCCGCGTTCCAACGGCCGATCATTCAACGCACTCGCGCGCATCGCTTCGATGAGGTCGGCCGCACGGGACACAGCCGGGGCAGTCCCCATCGGCCAGGTCCGCCATCGTCTCTAGAGGCACTACGAAGAGAGAGAAAATTCGTTAGCCTTGCAACCCACCTCGACCCGCCCGAGTTTAGGGTTAAACACCAAGCGGCCCAGCCGAATCAAGAAAGTTCGGGGTGGCGAGGCCGACGTACGCGGTAGGAATTCGACCAGTTATATTCCCCCGATGTTGAAAGTGCGCCTCGGTGTCCGAGCCCGGATCCTGGCCATCGCATTGGTTCCAAGCCTGGCGTTGCTCGGAATCGGTGTAGGCACGGCGGGATACCTGATACGTGAGGGCCGACAGTCCGAACAATGGGCGGCAGCGAACGGAGATGCCGTGAGCCTCGCTCGCGACGTGGTTGCCGGGGTAGAACAGGAACGGATGCTGTCGCTGTGGCATCTGTCCGGTGAACAGAGCGATCCGGCCGCGCTCGCCGCAGCACGGAACAAGCTCGACACCGCGTTCGCAGAGCTGGCCCCCTACTCATCGAGGCTGCAGAGCGCGTCGCAGGGCACCATGGGTGCCGACACGGGTGGATTCGACACCTTGTTGGCTCGCCTGCCCCAGATTCGCGGTCAGATCGATGCAGGAAGAATGCCGATCGAGGACACATTCGCCCTCTACAACACGATTCTCGATGCGGTTGCGCTCGGCACCAACCTCATCACCGGCAACGCACCCAACGCCCAGGTCGGCGTCACGCTGATCAATGGCGTGCGCGTCCTGCACGCGATGGAGGGAATGTCGCGTTCCGCCGCGCTCACCGCTGCCGAACTACAGGGGCAGCTCAGCAGCGGTCCACTGCGCAACGACTATCGAAATCTGGTCGGGTTCTACCGGACCGCACTTCCGCAGCTCGCCGCCGACCTGGGCGCTGATCCAGCAGCTGAGAAGATCCAGGCAGCGCTGGCCTCTCCCAGCTGGCAGCAGGTGGCCGCGATGGAGGACTACCTCATCAATCCGCCGAAGTCGGACAAGAACGGTGACGTCCCGCCACCGCCAATGACCTTTGCCGAATGGCAGACCGCGCAGGAACAGCTGTCTGCAGGGGTGATCGGCGCATGGAAAGGCCTGAACGACCATGCGAACCAGATCGCTGCCGACGAGGGCAAACGCACCGCGGCGAACTCACTGTGGGCGGGTGCCGCTGTGCTCGCGCTTGCGCTCGTCGCGTTCCTGCTGTCGCTATGGATGGCCAACCGACTGATCGGGCGGCTCACGCGCCTACGCAAGGAAACGCTGGACCTGGCAGAGGTCGAACTGCCCGAAACCATGCGCAAGCTGGGTGCGGGCGAGCAAATCGATCCCAAAGCTGCGCACCTGGACTTCGGTGACGACGAAATCGGCTCGGTGGCACAGGCCTTCAACCGTGCACACACAGCAGCCGTTTCCGCCGCGGTCACCGAGGCCCGCACCCGCGAGGGCGTGCGCGCGGTGTTCCTCAACATCGCCCACCGAAGCCAGATGGTGGTGCACCGGCAACTCGAGGTCCTGGACGAGGCCGAACAAAGCCAAGAGGATCCCGCCCTGCTGGAGACATTCTTCCGACTCGACCACCTGGCGACCCGCGAACGCCGCAACGCCGAGAACCTCATCATCCTCGGTGGTGGCGAGCCCGGCCGGCAGTGGCGGAGTCCGGTGCCACTGGTCGATCTGGTGCGTAGCGCGACCGGCGAGAGCCTCGACTACGCGCGGGTGCACACCCGCCGCATGCCTCAGGTGTTCATCGTCGGCAATGTGGTCGCCGACCTCATCCACCTGCTCGCCGAACTGATCGACAACGCGACGGCGTTCTCCCCGCCGCAGTCGCGCGTCGAGGTGAGCGGCAACGTGGTCGGCAAGGGTGTCGCGATCGAGATCACTGATCAGGGCATGGGAATGTCCGTCGAAGAACTCGACCGCGTCAACGAGATGCTGCGCAATCCACCGGATTTCGGAGTCGAAACGCTCTCTGCGACTTCACGCCTGGGCTTGTTCATCGTTTCACAACTGGGTGGACGGCACGGAATCTCTGTGCAGCTAACCGAATCCGAGTACGGCGGCGTTCGCGCCATCGTGCTGGTGCCGAACTCGGTGGTCGCCGCCGATGCGACACCTGTAGCTGGCCATCAGCCGGATCGGTTCGCCGGACATCGGCCCGAGAGGCGGATAGCCACTGCGATACCGGACCTCGATTCATCCGAATCGGTCTCGGCTGCAGCGGGTGTCGCGACACTGGCACCCCCGGCTCCAGCGCCTCCCATCGAACAGCCAGTGCAGTCGGTGGCCCCGCCACAGGCGTGGTCGAATGTCGAGCGCATCGATAGCGCGCCGCACACCGAGTACACGGAATCTTCTGTGGCAACGCCGTGGCATGAGCCGCCGACCCCCGCTGTCGAGCCGGAGGCCCTCACCCCGCAACCGTTGCCCGACAACGGCGGTGGCGTTCGCCCAAGCCTGCCTCGCCGGCGCCGGCAGGCCAGTCTGGCGCCGGAGCTGGCGCACGACACTCAACTCGAGGTGGACGCGCAGCAGCCGTCACGATCGGCGGAGGAAGCGCGAGATCTGATGTCCGCCATCGCGTACGGTACCCAGCAGGCTCGCCATTCGGAACCACCGCAGGGGTATACAACGAGGGACGAAATGGAAGGTGAAGGAAGGTGAACGTGACGACTTCTAACACAGGTGATCTGAACTGGCTTCTCGACGATCTGGTCAATCGTCTTGCCGGGGTGCGCTACGCAGTCGTGCTTTCCACCGATGGTCTGCTGCTGGGCCGGTCCACGTCCATGAGCCGTGAGGACGCCGAGCACTTCGGCGCCATGTCGGCCACCCTGTACGGACTGGCCCGCAGCGCGGGACATCGCTTTCAAGGCGGCGGCGTTCGCCAGGCCGTCATCGAGCTCGAGAAGGCGGTGTTGTTCGTGACGGCGGCCGGAAGCAACGCATGTATCGCGTTGCAAGCCGTCGACACCGCGAATCTGGGTATGGTCGCGTATGAAATGAACCTGACTGTGCAGCGTGTCGGTAGCTATCTGTCCGCCCATCCTCGTAACGGTGTGGCCGAGCAGGGAGCGTAGGTTGCCGTGACAGGTATAGGTCAATCGTGGTTCGACGATGCGGCCGGTCCTCTGGTCCGCCCGTACGCCGTCACACGGGGCCGCACGATGGGCGCGGGACACGATCTCGACATGCTCACGCTCGTAGTGACCGTGTCCCCCGCTCCGCGGCTGCAGCACATCGAAACGGAGTACGCGGAGATCGTTCAGCTGTGCTCTATTGCGCAGTCGGTGGCCGAGGTCTCGGCGCACCTGAATCTGCCTCTGGCGGTTACCAAAATCCTGGTCGGTGATCTCATCGCCGAGGGAATGCTGAACTTCCGGGCTCCCGCCAGCAGCGACTCCTACAACGACATTGCCGGGATCGGCGACCTGAACATCTTGCAAGCAGTGCTCGATGGAATCCGAAAGCTGTAGACAACTATGCATGACAATGCGTCCTCAGCCGACCTGGCTGCTTCGGTCAAAATCCTCGTAGCCGGCGGCTTCGGAGTCGGTAAGACCACGATGGTGGCCTCCGTCAGCGAGATCGCACCACTGCGTACCGAGGAAACGATCACCGAATTATCCACCGGCATCGACGATTTGTCGGGCGTGGAGGGTAAGACCACGACCACCGTGGCCCTGGACTTCGGTCGTATCACCCTCGATGAAAGCCTGGTTCTGTACCTGTTCGGCACTCCTGGACAGGACCGATTCTGGTTCCTTTGGGACGAACTGGTGCGCGGGGCCCTCGGCGCCATCGTTCTCGCAGACACCCGTCGGTTGGAGAACTCGTTCGCCGCCATCGACTTCTTCGAACGGCGGGGAGTCTCGTTCGCGGTCGCGGTGAACTGTTTTGACAGCGCCCAGGCCTACACAACTGACGAGGTTCGTGAGGCACTCGACCTCGATACCGAAACCCCCATCGTGCTTTGCGACGCTCGTGATCGCGATTCGTGCAAATCTGTACTGATAACGCTCGTCGAACACCTCATCGCCCAGGTCAGCACCGCGGTGGCCTGAGCAACGTAACGTTTGTCGTCGCGGCGGGATCAGTCGCCGGACTCACCGGGCGGTTCGAACACGCCTGCGCGGTCGCAGACTCACTCTCCATCCTCCGGAAGGGAGTGGGGGTGGCATGCAGCTCGTCGAGCGGCTGGCGTTCGTAGCGGACGGGGCGGCCGGGGCGGCCGAGCTGTTCGGGCATGCTGCGGGCTAGGTCGTTAGGGGACAGGTCCTGCGGCAGGGCGGCCGTCGCAGTTCGTGTCCGGGCCCGCGGAGCGCGCGGGCTGATGACGAGGCGCCGCGGCCGCCGGATCCCAGTCCCGATCCTTGGCTGGACGTCGTCGATGACGAGTGGGGCAGCGATCCGTGGGACAGCGATCGGCGATAGGTTGACCAGCTATGTCGAACCAGATGATCGCTGTCGCGTATGTAGGCGGGGTGATGCTGTTCGCAGGGATTCTGGTGCTGGGCATCTTTGCGGCCGGACGTCGTGCTCGCGCGGGACGCAAGGCCGGCCGCTACACGTCGCCACCTGGTAACTCGTCGTCCAACTGGTAGGTGCTGTACGGATCGACCACCGGGCGTCGATCGCTCTTCGTCGATCGGCTGCGACTCCGTCCTGTTTGCCGATCGCCACTCAGGTTTCTGATGTGACGGATGCCGACTGCGGCCGGCGGGAGCTGATGGCGGACGGGGTTCAGGCGGTCGTGTGCCAGGTGTAAGTCCGTGCGTGCCGCAATGTGCTCGACTACGTCGTCGACGGCGCGATCGTCGGTATCGACATGTTCAGTGAATCGTTCCGTGGCTAGCGCGGTCACGCACCGGCCGATCTGTTGCATAGCCCAGGTTTCATCGTTTCCCACAGCGCGACCCAGCCAGTAACCGGCGCGGGTTCGCAGTCGACGTCGGAGAGTGTCTGGTGACGCGACGAGGGAGAAGTGCCTGACGTCAACCCCTTCGGCGGACAGACCCACCATGATCTCGTCGAAATAGTCCAGGTTGACCAGCGTCATCGGGACGATCACTGGACCGTCGTGGGCAGCCACCGTGTCGGCGAGCGTCGCGGCTACAGCTGATCGCCACTGGGGTCGGTCCTGAAAGTCGCGTCGCGCGGATGCCGGAAGCATCTTGTGGATTGCGAATCCGATGAGTTCAGGATCGGCGACGTGAGAGCGAGAGACACGTCGATTCAACTCGAACGCAGTCTGAGTCTTTCCCGCACCGAACGCGCCGTTGATCCATATGAGCATTGCGCCGAGCCTAGCGAGCACGGCCGATTCGCGTCGGCGCTGACCTCGTAGCAGTCTCACCTGATTCGGAGAAACCGACTGGGACAGCCGTGACGAGCGGACCGATCCGTGCAACGAAAATGAAGAAGGCCACCGCTCTTGCGAGTTTGCGATCTCGTTCGTCGCAGTTCGTGGATGGATGGAGGGGTGTTCACCTATGCCTGTTCGGTCTGGGCTGCATGCGGATTGGATAGGTTGACCAGTCGGTGATCACACTTGACGGGCGCTTCGAATCACACAAGTCTGGATGGATTCCAGATTGATGACATTCACGCCCCACCCCCGCGATGCCCGCAGTCAGACGGACGCGCTCGCCTCCCCGGATCTACGGCCGGCATCGCGGACCTCAGGTCACCAATCCAGCTCTGGCTGACAACACTCCAGCACGGCGACCAATTCGACAGTGGCCTCTCACTTCCGGGGACCGACACTGCATCTCGCCGGAAAGAACCCTGCATCTGTCCGATGCAGGGTTCTTGGCGTGAGTCATGTCTGAATACATTGTTGCAGTGAATGTTCTGGGACTCTAGGCATGATGAGTCGGCGGGTTGAGGCTGAGCAGTAGATCGGTCGGCAATACTCCTCAGACCCCTTATCGGGTGGCTCGGGGGGCGCCGGGGCCAGGGTTGATAGTGATGGGTCCGGCGGCGGTCGGGACGATAGGGAAGTCGAATATGGCGGTCGGAATGTAGACGGTGGCGCATGAGTTGGGGATGTCGACCACCCCGGAAAAGCGTCCTTCGATCGGCGCGGCCCCGAGCAGCAGGTAGGCCTGCTCCGGGCTGTAGCCGAACTTTGTGAGGTAGTCGATAGCGTGCAAGCAGGCACGTTGGAAGGACAGCTGGGAGTCGAGGTAGCGCTGTTTGCCGTCGAGGGTGACCGAGGTGCCGGAGAAGGCCAAGAATTCGGTGTAGTTCGGACCTTCGTTGCCCGGCAGGAAGATTGCGTTCTCGGCGACGCCGTAGAGCTCCATGCCGTTCTTGATCAGATCGACTCGTAGGTCGATGAAGCCGCCCATCTCGATGGCGCCGCAGAAGGTGATTTCGCCGTCGCCTTGGGAGAAGTGAAGGTCGCCGACGGACAGGTTCGCGCCGTCGACGAACACCGGGTAGAAGACCCGGCTGCCGCGGGTGAGGTTCTTGATGTCCTGGTTGCCTCCGTTCTCGCGCGGTGGGGCGGTGCGTGCGGCTTCGGCTGCGGCCCGATCGAATGCGGTACCGGTCAGTGATCCGAGGATCGCGTCTTGCGGCTCGGGTGGCAGCGCGAGCGGCGGTACCCGCTGCGGGTCGGTCGCGATCAGTGCGCCTTCTCGGGTGTTCCACTTTGCCAGCAGCGCAGCGGAGGGGGCGGTTCCCATGAGGCCGGGGTGCGTGATGCCGGTGAAGCTGACCCCGGGGATGTGCCGGGAGGTGGCGGTGTGGCCGCTGAAGTCCCAGATCGCCTTGTAGGCGTCGGGAAACTGTTCCGTGAGAAATCCGCCGCCGTTCTCGGTGGCGAAGATGCCCGTGTATCCCCAGCCTTGGCCGGCGAGTGGACCCGAGTCTTCTTGGGGGATCGGTCCGATGTCGAGGATGTCGACGATAAGCAGGTCGCCTGGTTGTGCGCCTTCGATCGCGAACGGGCCGGAGAGGCAGTGCACGGTGCTGAGCGGGGCATGGAGAACGTCCTCGGCGGAGTCGTCGTTGTGGATGGCGCCATCGAACCATTCGCGGACGTGTACGCGGAACTCGTCGCCCGGTTTGACGGTCACGGCCGCGGGGATGTCGGGGTGCCAGCGGTTGTGGCCGACGATGTGTTGATCGGTGAACTTCTTGGTGGAGTCGAGGGGGAAGATCAGTTCGGGCATGGCGGACCTTCTTTCGGTATCAGGGGCGGGGGAGCTGGCGGTGCAAAGGGTTTCGGGTGAAGGCCCGGCTTCCGGTGTTGGACGGTGGCGCGCTGACGACTGCGGGTTCGCTGGCGGTCCGTTTCGTTTGGTCGATCAGTCGTGTGGCCGCGGACCGAGTTCTGATCAGGCCGGCGCCGCCGAAGCTTCGAGCACTGGGGTTTGCGCAGTGCGGGCAGGGGGACTCGAGTGGGACGTCGGCCATTGCGTAGTTGCTGTCGAAGCTGCCGCAGCTTCGGCATGTGAACTGGTAGTAGGGCATGGCCACCTCCTTTAGTTTCATGCGGAGCTATTCCGTATGGCGACGATATAAGTCGCGGTAGGTCACCGCGGCGAATCCGTCAGGTGAGCTTCGTGTTACGTGCGCGGCGTCTTGTGGCGGTCCCGTTAATTTCCATCTGAAGTAGTTCCATTTGGGCCTATTCCCCTTAGCGTCTTGCCTACTGCAGCTCGTGGACACGCCGCAGCTTCGACAGCAAGAGAGGACACAGATGAGCACCGTCTCGCCAACACCCGCCGGGCATCAACCGACGGACACGGGCACACGAACAACCTGGTCCAGGTTCCGGGAGTGGGCCGCGAAGGACAACATCGAGGACTATTCGCTGCGCTACGCACCGAAGTCGTTCCGCCGCTGGAGTCCGATGGCCTGTTCCGTGACCGCACTGGGAGGCATCGCGTATCTCGCCGACTACTCCATCGGCGCGTCGATCGCCGTCAGCCATGGCGCTGCCAGCGCGATCGTGGCGATCCTCGTCGCAGCGGTAACCATCTTCCTGACCGGTATCCCGATCGCGTACTACGCCGCGAAGTACAACCTGGACATGGACCTACTCACCCGCGGCGCCGGGTTCGGCTACTTTGGGTCCACTCTGACCAGCCTGATCTACGCCAGCTTCTGCTTCATCTTCTTCGCACTCGAGGGTGCGATCATGGCCCAGGCGATGTATTTGGCCTTTGACATGCCGCTGCCGGTCGGATACCTGCTCGGCTCCCTCATCATCATTCCGCTCGTCCTTTACGGCATGTCTGCACTGGCGAAATTCCAGGTGTGGACACAGCCGCTGTGGCTGATCCTGTTCGCCGCGCCGCTGGTGATGATCGCGATCGCCGACCCGAGCGGCTTCGACGGGTTTCTCTCATGGGGCGGAGACGGCGGCACTGAACGGGTAACCGCTATCGCGGTCGGCGCGGGCGCCGGCGTCGCCCTGTCCCTGATCGCACAGATCGGCGAGCAGGTCGACTACCTGCGTTTCATGCCCGAAAAGTCTGAGACCCCGCCGCTGCGGTGGTGGGCCGCCGTACTCGCCGCCGGCCCCGGATGGGTGATCCTCGGTGCCGCCAAACAGATCTGCGGAGCGTTCCTCGCGTTCTACGTCGCTGGAGAAGTGGGCTTCGCCCGGGCCACCGAGCCGATCGAGCAGTTCCTCGGCAGCTACGGCTCGATGATCCACAACCCCACCGTGGCCCTCGCGATCGCCACAGTCATGGTGCTGCTCTCCCAGATCAAGATCAACGTCACCAACGCCTACTCGGGTTCGCTGTCGTGGTCGAACTTCTTCAGCCGCGTCCTCCACGTCCACCCCGGCCGCGTCGTCTGGCTCGCCCTGCACATCACGATCGCGCTGACACTGATGCTGGCGAACATGTTCACCGTCCTGAACACGATCCTGGGGTTCTACTCCAACGTGGCCATCGCCTGGATCGGAGCCATCGTCGCGGATCTCGTCATCAACAAGGGGATCCTCAAGATCAGCCCGCCCTACATCGAGTTCAAGCGGGCCTACCTCTATCCGATCAACCCGGTCGGATTCGTTTCGATGCTGGTCGCATCATCGGTCTCGATCGTCGCCTACTTCGGAGCTTTCGGCGCCTTCCTACAGGCGTGGTCGCCCTACCTGGCACTGGCGATCGCACTGGTCCTGACCCCACTCATCGCGGTCCTCACCGGCGGCAAATACTACCTGGCCCGGCCGAACCCGCTCCGTGAAGAGATCGAAAAGGAACCACTGTGGGCCGGGCAGACCCTCCTCGACATCGTGGACGGGAAGCGCTACGAACTACCCGACATGGTGCACGACTGCCCGTTCCATGGCGGACCGATCTCCTCGCTCAGCTGCACACTCACCAAGAACTGTCACGAGCAGTGCCAATCCGCGTCCTACAAGAATGACGTCGACGCCGACGGACTCGGCCTTCGGCAAGCACACAGCGTCGTGTGATCGGCATGGGCGTCCTGGCCAGGTCGTTCACCCGACCTGGCTGGGACTGTCCGGTCAGGGCTTGTCATCCTCCCCGCCGTAAACGACCGGGCTTGCACCGACAAATCTCAGGTCAATTCGGCGAGCACGTTGAATTCGAGTTCGTCCGCGGCGGCGAGATAGACGGGCTGGGTGGTGTGGGTTCCGCGTACCCGGACCTCACCGCGCGGACCGCCGTAGGTAACGGAGGGGGCATGACGTTCGATCGCACGCAGGTCGAGGCTCCGGGCCGCCTGTGCCAAGGCCGCGAACAGCAGGATCCCCTCGTAGCAGGATTCGCCGATGTTGTTCAGCGCTGGCGCCGCCGGACCGTGGTGTTCGAGGTAGCGGGCACCGAAATCCATGCCTGCCGACGAGATCACGCCCTCGAAATAGCCGCTGGCGGTGAACAATCCGCGTGTGCTGTCCGGTCCGCCCGAGTAGAGCACGTCCTCGCCGATCATCATGCTCAGCCGGATCCGGTCCTCGTCGAGGCCGGCCCGTGCGAACGCATCGTTGAAGGCGGCACAGTCGGCGCCGACCATCAACAACAACACGCCCTGTGCCCGCGAGCGCCGAACCATCTCGAGCGCCGCAGTGAAATCGCGTCCACCGAGGGGGACGAACGATTCCCCGACGATGTCCATGCCGGTTGAGCCGGCGAATTCCCGTGTTGTCCTTGCTGTTTCCCGTGGCCACACGTAGTCGTTGCCGACCAGACACCAGCGGCGGATTCCCAGTTCGGCGCGCAGCCAGCTCATTGCCGGGAACAACTGCTGCTCCGGTGTCTCGCCGACCATGTAGACGCCGTCGGAATCCTCACCGCCCTCGTAGAAGGTGGTGTAGACGTAAGGAACTCGGCCCGCGGTCGTCGGTGTGATCACCTTGCGAGCATCGGACAGATGCCAGCCGACGACGCCGTCAATCGACCCGGAGCTGACCATCGCGTCGATCTGCGCCGCCAATACCGGCAGCGGCGCCCCGGCGTCGACAGGGTGCAGCCTCACGGGCCGGTCAAGAATGCCACGTGCCGCGTTGAGGGCTGCGACGGCCAGGTCCGCGGATGCCTCACAGGACGGGCCGAACATTCCAGCCGCACCGCTGCGTGGCACGACCAGCGCAATGTCGATGCTCTGTCGAGTGCGACCGAAAGCCGAGATCGAATTCGTCATGGGTTTCACCGCCGCCATATATTTCTATCTGAAACAATCCCATACGGCGCTGTATAGTGTCGTTGTGGACAATAGCACCGGCGCCACCGCGCTCGAGCAGTTGACGCGACTGGTGCGGCAAGCCTCACAAGAACTGGAACGGTCCATCTCAACCTGCCTCGGAGAAACCTCGACCGCCCGCTGGCATGTACTTGCCGCCGTGGCGGATTCCGCCGGCCACCCGATGGCGCAACTCGCCGACGCGACACAGCTCACCGGGGCCAGCCTGACCCGGCTGATCGACGCGATGATCGCCGACAACCTCGTGCACCGCAAAGTCGACGACACCGACCGCCGGCGCGTGCTCGTCTTCCCCACCAGGCGAGGACTCGCCACCCATCAGAAGATGACCCGCGCCATCGAGGCCGGCGGCCTGGACCGGTTCGCCGACGACAACGGCCGGCTGGCGCGGTCATTGAGTGCATTCCTCGAACAACTGCACGACCCCGAGCCTGCCCGGATCTAGAGCCAGGAACGCTGGGGCGACTCACCGACTGGAAGGCTGGTTCACCGGGCGGCCAATGTCGGTTTCAGAATGGATATGGGAACCGCAGATGGCGCGCCCCGTCAGTCCACAGTCTTGGAACTGCAGACTGACGGGGCGAATTAGCAGCGGGCGCCAGTTTCGACCTGACGATCCGAACAGTGACCTGACGCTCCCGACCGGATCGGAACTGCCTGCGCCACCGTGCGGAGGCATACCGGCCCCAGCGGCCGACGCGAGGTTCGGATCATTTCCAGTGGCGGTTGGGCGGTTCGGTGTCCTTAATGCGTTTCTTCGGCTAATGCGGGCTGCTCACGAGGGTCGTCGAGCACCCAGGTGAGCGAATCGGTGCCGATCCAGGCGGTATCGGTGAGCCAGTAGGTTTCGTCGGCCGCCATCCCGCGATGACGCTCGCTGTCTCGGAGTCGGACCTCGCTCAGCAGCTGGTCCAGGACCCATACGTGTTCGACTTCCTCGGTCTGATAACAGAGGGAAGGAGACATACCGGGGCTACGAAGAAGGTAAGGGGGAGGAGACGAGGCCGGGCCGGTCACTGTCTGGTCGAGCTCACGCCAGGCCGGCCTGGAACGCGATGATCACCAGGTGTACGCGGTCGCGTGCGTCGAGCTTGGCGAGTAGGTGGCCGACATGCGTTTTCGTCGTGCCCTCAGTGATGTACAGCTGATCTGCGATCTGCTTGTTCGTCAGGCCCTCCGCGATGAGGGTGAGCACTTCGCGCTCGCGGGCGGTGATGGCGAGCGGGCCGATCGGGACCGGTGGGGCATCGGTGGGCCGGCTGGTGAACTCCCCGATCAGTCGGCGGGTGACGCTCGGTGCCAGCAGGGCCTCGCCGGCGGCGACGACCTCGATTGCGTCGAGCAACTGTTGTGGTGTGGCCTCTTTGAGGAGGAATCCGCTCGCGCCGGCGCGAAGCGCGCCGTAAACGTAGTCGTCGATGTCGAAGGTCGTCAGAATCAGAACCCGTGCCTGCATGGTCGCCGTGATGCGGCGGGTCGCCTCGATCCCGTCCATGCCGGGCATCCGGATGTCCATCAGGACGACGTCGGGGTCCGTCGCACGCGCGATGGCCACCGCTTCCCGCCCATCGGAGGCCTCGCCGACCACGGCGAATCCGTCGGCGGCCTCGAGGATGCCGCGCACGCCGGACCGCACCAGCATCTGGTCGTCGGCCACCAGCACGCGAATCGTCCGTGATCTCAACTGAGTCCGCCCATCGGGAGACGGGCCGAGACCAGGAAGCCCGTGTCCGGTCCGGCACCCGCGCTGAATCGTCCACCATAGATCGCCACCCGTTCGCGCATCCCAGACAGGCCGTGCCCGTCCGGAGCGGCGGTCCCGAGGCAGCCGTCGTCGCAGATCTCGACGGCCAACTCGTCCGCCCTGTAGTCCACCCGGACTACGGCTGTCGTCGCATCCGCGTGCTTGACCACGTTGGTGAGGGCTTCCTGGATGATCCGGTAGACGGACACCTCCATGCCCGCAGTGAGGGGCCGGGCGGTGCCGGTGATCCGCAGGTCCACCTGGACGCCGGCGTCCTCGGTCCGGCCGATCACGGTGTCGAGGTCCGCGAGCCGGGGTGTGGGGACCAGACCGTCGGTGCCGTCGTTGCCGGACCCCGCGCGCAGCACGGCGAGCAGGTTCCGCAGCTCTCGGATCGAGGACTGGCTCGTGGCCTGGATCGCGTCGAGGGCCGAGCGTGCCTTCGCCGGGTCTCGATCGAGCACGTAGAGCCCGTACCCGGATTGGATGGAGACCACACTCATGCTGTGGGCGATGACGTCGTGCAGTTCGCGGGCGATCTCGAGCCGCTGTTCTACGAACTCGGCGTGCACGAGCCGGCGCTCGTGTCGGGCGAGGTCCGTGCGGTATGCGCGATGCCGTGCGACCGCGTACCCGATCGCCCACGCGCTCGTCGTGGCGATGGCGGCCAGGTACCCGAACTGTCGCAGGTCGGCATGGCCGAAGAGCGCCAGGGCGCCGGCCGCGACGGCGACCCCGAGCGCCCTCAGGCCGATCCAGGTGCCGCGGGTCGACGCCAGGAGGTACACCACCATGGTCGCGGCGACGATTGTGGTGGTGCATACGACGACGGCGATCCAGTACCGACCGTCCACGGCGACGAAGACGACCCACGTTGCCAGAAGGGCCAGGGACGCACCGAGCGGGGCGCGGCGGCGCAGTGCGATCACCATGCCTGAGGCGATGATGGTTCCGACGGCCAGCGCAAGGGCGGCCGGGCCCGGATGTGGGAGTCCGCGGCCGAGTGGGTCTGGATCGCGGGATTCCCCTTGCAGCTCGACAATGCTCCATAGCGCGACCAGCGCGCCGAATGCGGCATCGAGCACGAGCCAGAATCCGGGCGGAAGCCGCGTGATCAGGGGTGGATGCGGCGTGACCGGCATCTGCCCATCGTAGGAAGTGGTGCCCGCCGAGACATCCCCCTACGGTCCGATGATCGGCACGGCACAGACCGGTCGTCGCCCGCCGCAATCAGGGTTTTCCCCTAGGGAAAGCTCCCCAGTGTGCTTGCGGCCGAATCTGCCCGCAGGGCGATCTGAACACTGTGCATGCGCTCCTAATGTCACGGTATGACTACCCAGATAGGGGCCCCTGCGGTCTCTCGCATCGAAGCACTCGACGTGCTGCGCGGTTTCGCGCTCGGCGGCATCCTCATGGTCAACATCACCGTGATGTCGACCCCGGGCGGATTCGCCGACGGTCCAGCGCAGTCGCTGATCGCGGCGATATTCCACAACAAGTTCTACGTGATCTTCTCCTTCCTGTTCGGCTACTCCCTCACGATGCAGATCCGTTCGGCAAAGCGCGCCGGGGCGAGCCCGCGAGCCAGGACAGTGCGGCGTTGCCTGGCGCTGATGGCGGTCGGGCTGGTGCACTACGTGTTCTTCTTCAGCGGAGACATCCTGTTTTGCTACGGGGTCATGGGCCTGATCCTGTTGGCGCTCAGTTCCCTTCGCCCCCGAACCGCGCTGATCGCGGCGGCGGTGCCCTTCTCAATCTCCGTTATCGGGATGACCGTGCTGGGCATGATCAAATCCGCGGCGGCCACCGGCTCCGCGGAGGATGCGGAGACCGCGAGGGAGTTGGCGGCGATGCAGTCGGGATGGTTGGAAGCCGCGCACTACCGATGGGAGAACTTCACCGATAACATCGCCGCGTTCCTGCTCATCAGTCTGCTCAGTGTGCTGCCACTGTTCCTGGTCGGCCTGGCTGCCGGCAAGGTGCGGCTGCTCGAACGCCCGGAGCGCTACCGGCCGTTGCTCCGCCCCGTCCAGTGGATCGGCTTCGGAGTCGCGGCTCCGATCTCCGTGCTCTCTGCGGTGACCGAGATGCCGATCCTGACCGGCCCGAACGCACTCGCAAGCCCGGTCCTGGCCGCGGCGTACGGGGCCACCGTGCTGCGGGTCATGGACCGGCACCCATCGGTCGCCCGGGTGCTGGCGCCGGCCGGAAAGCTCGCGGCGACCAATTACATCGGCCAGTCGGTGGTCACCGCCATCATCTTCACCGGATACGGTTTCGCGCTCGTCGGGCGCCTGTCCGACTGGGCGGTGCTCGGCATCGCCGCGTCGGTCTATGCGATCCAGCTGGTTGTCAGCGCGTGGTGGGTCCGGCGCCACCGCTACGGCCCGGTCGAGTGGGTCCTTCGTATGGCGACCTACGGCCGATCGCGCTCGAGATGACCACCAGGTGCGCGGCCCGTCGCGTCCGGTCCGGCCTGAACAGCGTAGGCGCTCTCGAAGACCGGGTATCGGCGGTGGACCGCGCGCCACTCCGATTATCCGCCGCGATGCCAGTAGGGGTTATCCCTGAGGAACTCGGAGCAAATGTCCTCCCGTGCGCAGATGTGTGGTGCCTTGCGGTGCGCGATCGTGGGAAGCATGAACAGACGAGCAATGATGATCTCTGGCGCAGCGCTGATTACAGTCGCCATAGCGACCGCCACCACGGCCTGTACGGACACGGAAGCTCGCATCGCGACAACATCGGGGGCGCTCCCAGCGTCCAGTCTCGGAGCCGCCGATTTTTCGCCGGCAGCGCCGACCGGACCGAATCGGATCGGCACACAGTCCCTGCACCTGATCGACGAGTCACGCCCAGATCCCTGGGTGGCCAACGAAAAGCGGGAACTGATGGTCAGCCTGTGGTATCCCACGCGGGCAGGTGAGGGCGAGTACCCGAGCGCCCCGTGGTTGCCGAAGGCCGCTGCTGACAGCTATATGGAACACGCCGGTGTGGAGCCGGGCAAGGTTGCCTTCGGCAATACTCGGGGCCTCGTGGGAGCGCCTGTCGACCGGAGCCTGGGGGACTTGCCGGTGGTGCTGTATTCCCCTGGAGCCAACGCATCACGAGCCTATGGCACCGGCGTCGTACAGGAGCTGGCCAGCCGCGGGTACCTGGTGGTCGCCATCGATCACACCTACGACGCAATGGTCGTGGAATTCCCAGGCAATCGGGTCGTGACGAATCCGGAGGGCGAGATCACGGACTTCGGCAAAGCGGTCAGCGTTCGTACGGACGACACACGATTCGTACTCGATCAGCTCGAGTCGCTGGAGGCCGGTCACAACCCCGACGTCGACAGCGCGCCACTTCCTGCAGGCCTCGCCGGTGCACTGGACCTCACGCGGGTCGGCATGATGGGTCATTCTCTCGGTGCCGCGGCCACAGCGTCGGCGATGTACGCCGACGGACGCATCAAGGCAGGCATGGGTCTGGACGGCGGAGGTGTCGGACCGGTCGTCGAGGCCGGCCTGGATCGACCTTTTCTCGTAGTGGACACCGAGGGCAAGGGCGGCATGGCCACCAACCCTCTCCTACAGAAGTTCTGGTCAAACCTACGCGGGTGGCGACTCAACCTGACACTGAAGGGTGCGGCGCACAATTCCTTCGGCGATGACGCTCAGCTCATACCGATCGCACTGCCGTTCGCAGGCGTTTCGTCGGAGGACATTCAAGAAATGGTCGGCACCATCCCGACCGATCGTGCGCTCGCGTTCCAGCGAGCTTATCCACTCGCATTCTTCGACGAACAGTTACGCGGCGTCGGTCACCTGCTGGACGGGCCCTCGCCCGATTTCCCCGAGGTGGCGTACACCCGGTGAGGCCACTCGTATTACGCCTGGAGGCGTCGATGCCTGGTCGCGAGAAGCAGGCTTCGGCGACGGAGGAAGCTGCAGGTCGGATGAAACCTCCATTGCGCGCGGATGAAATCGATTGCACTACTGCAGTTTTAGGTGCAAGCATCGTCAGGATTGTATAACGCGACGGCAGGGCGGGACTGGTCCGATCGAGCGGGGGAGATGCCGGCGCCGCGTGAGCCCCTGTGTGACCGCGCATACAACTGCGCCGCCCGCTGACGTTCTCCCTGCCGTTGCGGCAGGAAGACATCCTGATCGTCGACCTTCATCCCCGCCGGTGCGCCGTGCATCCCGGCCCGATTCGGGGCACCGTCGACGGCACCCTGTTCTCCGCCTGCATTCCGCCCGGTTTGGTCGAGGACGTGCCGATCGCCCGCGACACCAGCCGCGTCGAGGGTCTCCTGCAACGGCACCGAGCGAGCGAGATGGAGCGGCATGGATGGATGAATGGATGGATGGAGGAAGGTGGGTGGATGTGGATGGAAGGCGAGCGCGTGGGTGGAGGGGTGTTCACCAATGGCGATTCGGTCTGGGCTGCATGGGGATTGGATAGGTTGACCAGTTGGCAATCACACTTAAGGGCGGCTATAGATCACACGAATCTGGATGAGTTCCAGGTTGCTTCGCGCTTGGCTTTCGGGTCGAAGAAACCGTTTCGATTGGTTCGCTTCTTCAGCTGTGGTGCTTGACGAGAAACTCGACAACTCGGGAACGACATGCTGAGCATGCGTCATCACCCAACCATGCCCAGCCTCGGGGACCGCGCCGCTGATTGACGATGCCGCCCGCCCCGGTGCGGGGAAGCGGGCGACGTCGTGTGGCACGGGTGTGTGCCTTCCGTGGGAGGCGCTCGGACTCAGCTGATCTTGCGACGGTAGATGGTGATCGCGAAGGTGTAGGCGACGACGAGGATGCCGACCAGCCAACCGAGGGCGATCCAGATGTCACTGCCGACGGGTTCCTGGGCGAACAGGGCTCGGATAGTGTTCACGATGGAAGTCACGGGCTGGTTCTCGGCGAACCATGCGACCGGGCCGGGCATCGAGTCGGTGGGCACGAACGCCGAGCTGATGAACGGCAGGAAGATCAGCGGGTAGCTGAACGCGCTCGCGCCGTCGATCGTCTTCGCCGAGAGCCCGGCAATCACGGCGATCCAGGTCAGTGCGAGGGTGAACAGGATCAGGATGCCGGCGACCGCGAGCCACGCGGCCACGGATGCTCCGGTGCGGAACCCCATGAGCAGCGCGACGCCGGTGACGATCGCGACCGAGACCAGGTTCGCGGCCATGGAGGTGAGCACATGCGCCCAGAGCACGCTCGACCTCGCGATCGGCATGGACTGGAAGCGTTCGAAGATGCCGCCCTGCATGTCGAGGAACAGCCGGTACGCGGTGTACGCGATGCCGGACGCGATCGTGATGAGCAGGATGCCGGGGAGCATGTAGTTCGCGTACGACTCGTCGGATCCGGTGTTGATCGCGCCGCCGAACACGTACGTGAACAGCAGCATCAGCGCGATCGGGGTCACCGCGGTGGTGACGATCGTGTCAGGGCTGCGGACGATGTGTTGCAGCGAGCGGCCGGTGAGGACGCCGGTGTCGCCGAGGACGTGGGTGGTCATCGGGATTCCTTTCCTGCCGGGACGGTGCCGTCGGTACGGTCGCCGGCGGTTTCGGTCTCGCCGGTGTCACCGACGAGGGAGAGGAAGACGTCCTCGAGGGAGGGCTGCTTCTCGATGTACTCGACCTTGGCGGGCGGGAGGAGTTTCTTGAGTTCGGTGAGGGTGCCGTTCTGGATGATCGTGCCCTTGTGCAGGATCGCGATGCGGTCGGCGAGCTGCTCGGCCTCGTCGAGGTGCTGGGTGGTCAGCAGCACGGTCGTGCCGCCCCTGGCGAGTTCCTTGACCGTCTGCCACACCTCGATCCGGGCCTGTGGGTCCAGCCCGGTGGTGGGTTCGTCGAGGAAGATGATCGGCGGGTTCCCGATCAGGCTCATCGCGATGTCGAGCCGACGTCGCATGCCACCCGAGTATGTCGCCGCCTTGCGGCTGCCTGCATCGGTGAGTGAGAAGCGGGCGAGCATGTCGTCGGCGATCGCACTCGGGTTCTTCAGGTGACGCAGCTTGGCGACCAGTACGAGGTTCTCACGGCCGGTGAGCACTTCATCGATCGCGGCGAACTGGCCGGTCAGGCTGATCGACTCGCGCACGTTGCCGGGATTCGCGGCGACGTCGAAGCCGTGCACCGTGGCGGCGCCCGCGTCGGCCTTCAGTAGCGTCGACAGGATCCGCACCAGCGTGGTCTTGCCAGCACCGTTCGAGCCGAGCAGCGCGAGGATGCTCCCCGCCGTCACGTCGAAGTCGACACCCCGCAGCACGTGTAGGTCATTGAACGATTTCACGATGCCCTGCACCCGGATCGCGGGTTCGAGGGCCTGATCGGTGGTCATATCCGGTTCTCCGTTCTTGGCGGGTTCATTCCTCGTCGGCGGCCTGATCGATGGCGTCCGTCAGGCGCTTGCGCTCCTTGTTGATCCATTGGCCGTCCGAGTAGTTCTGGATGAAGGTGTCCGCAAACTCCACCGGGTCGTCCCCGACGATGTCGCGGATCGGGGTGCCGTCTGCAGCGGCGCGCTCGATCAGGTCGGCGAGGTCCTCGTGCATCTGCATGAGGACATCGCCCTTGACGATCGACCCGGCGTACATGAAATAGCGCTCAAGCCCGTCGATCCCGGTTCGGTAGCTCGTAGGGAGCTGTTCCTTGCGGGCCTTGTACTCGCGCCAACGCTTCTTGTCCTCGAACGAGCCCGTGATCTGCTCGATCCATCCTGCGGCCATGACTACTCTCCTTCGTTCTGCGGGTGTTCGACGTGTTGGTGGAGCTGTTCGATCCGTTCCGCGAGGAAGCTCCACGTCCTCCAGAACTCTTCGAGGTACTCGCCGCCCAGCAAGTTGAGCGAGTACACCTTGCGCGGCGGCCCCTTCTCGGACGGGACCTTCTCCACATCGACGAACCCGCGCTGCTCGATCCTGACCAGCAGGGCGTAGATGGTGCCCTCGGCGATCTCGGAGAAACCCTGCTCGCGAAGCCGCGCCGTGATCTCGTAGCCGTACGCCGGCCGCACGGCCAGAATCGCGAGGACGATGCCCTCGAGCGTGCCTTTGAGCATCTCGGTCATCTGCCTGCCCATGGAACCCCCCTCCTCTCCACTACTCAGTGTTGCTGACTACCACTAGATAGTAGCACTGAGTAGTGATCGCGCAAGGGGTAGATGCTGCGGAGTATTTCGGCCTGCCGGGCGAGCGGACAGTGATCGTGGGTTCCCGAATCGACGTGTAGGCGCCTCTGGGCGGGAGCAGGAGAAACAGTCGCCAGGCGACCAGACTTGATTGTCTGCGTTCCGGCAGGCGAGCATCTGGAGGGCGTTCTTGGACAGCGATCCCGCTCTGGCGATGTACAGCCCGAAACCTGTCGGGGTTGCCCGCGGGGGTGAACGCTTCGAAGCCGAGTGGCGCAACGATCCACACACAGCCGTGCACGGGTCGTAATCACAAGGTGCGCCACGGGTTAGCCGATTGGGCGGGTTCCTGCGCGACCACTACTTGAGGACCGGGGCGTGAAGGTCGCGTCAACGATGTGCGCGGCAATGTAAGCAGTTCGTCAATGGGGCGGCGCGTCGACTGCTATCAGCGGTACATATGGGGAGAGGGAGTCTGCACCCGAGACGCCCGGATGTCCTAGGAGGCACTCGATGACCCTGAATCTGCACCGACGCCACCATTGGCTGGCCCGGCCGCAGCCGAAGCGGAACGCCCTGGTTCACGTGCCCCAGCAGGCCGATGCGGCGACCCGGCGCGCGATCACGCGCGAGCTGACTGAGGTGATCGAGCAGCCAAACCTCTCCTTGGTCGGGCTCTGCTACACCGTCAGCGGTGAAGTAGCCGCGCCGCGGAGCATCGGCGCGACAGTCGACTTGATGGTCTCGCTGATGGAGCAGGTCCACCGTGACCACGGCCAAATCCTCACCGAGTTGGTCATCGAGGTTGCTGAACGGCCGGCGGGACACGAGCTCGAACTGGTCACCGCGGTGGACGAGGCGTTGGATGTGGCGTGTGCGACCTACCGGTTCCCGCGCCCCAGCGTCACATTCATGACCAGGCCCACTGCTTTCGCTACGACTTCGACGGACTGACCTTGCGGCGACCGGCGCCGCACTCGCCTCCGGCGCCCGCTGGTATTGGCTGGGCCTGAAACTCGGTGCGACCGCTGCCGTGGCATTCGTGCACTGGCTGATCGCGCAGAGCTCTACGTCATCGGCGCCCTCTGTCCGTACTGCATGGTGGTGTGGGCCGCGACCATCCAGGTCTTCTGATACGTCACCCTCCGGAAACTGCACAACGGCACCTTCGCCCGGCCCCTCCGTACGAAAGCCATGACCGCGGCCGGGAGCCACCTGATCTCGGTGACATTCTGGTTCCTCGCCGTCGCAGTGCTGGTTGTCCACCGCTTCTACTTGTACTGCCTCAGCCTCCTGTAGCCGACTCGGCCGATCCGTCGCCGTCGCTGTGACACCCGAATTGCCCTGTGCCACTGCCAGTCCCGTAGGGTTCTATCGGCATCACGGCACGGCCCGACACCACCCAAGACTGGATTCGCGGGGTGAACACCCGATCCTCGTCCGCGAGGAGTACTCCACCCGGGCTTGTCGAGTCGATTCCGATCGCCCGTGACATGAGTGCCGGCTGTGAGCGGGCAGAAGTCCAGCGCCGACTGCGAAAGCCATGGGCCTTTCGCCCGCACTGACCCAGGAAGCCGAACGGCACCCGGCGTTACCGGGGGACAGCGCTTGCCCCTGCGTAGATTAGAAGTCTGCGGGCTCCTAGATCGATGCGTCGCCGATATGAAGTCCCAACGGCGCACTGCGACCTTCTCGGCCCCGGTGTGGAGTGCGGATGTGCCAAAACGGTCACGCTGAGAGATGAGGACTTCCCGAAAATCCGGATGCCCTTCCAACACATGGATGGATGAATGGATGTGGACAGTGGATGGTTGGATGGAGGGGTGTTCACCTATGGCGGTTCGTTCTGGGCTGCATGCGGATTGGATAGGTTCACCGGTCGGTGACCACACTTAACGGGCGCTTCTAATCACACAAATCTGGATGGATTCCAGATTGATGGCCTTTGGGTGCCGCGGTTAACGCCGCGGAAAGCGAATCGTGCGCCCCGCACCCTCTTCACCGACCCCAGACTCTGCGCAGCCATCGTCGACCGGTTCACCCACCGCGACACCATCATCGAGACCTGCACCCACGCCTATCGACTCGCCCACACCGAAGCAGCGACAGCCGGCTAACCCGTCGGGGTCGGGACGGTCAGACCCCACCTTGCGCCATTTCCAGTTGACAGAGCCAGTCGGGTCGAAGAAGAGTGATCTGCTGACCGAGCGCACAGGACGGCACGAAAGGGGGCTCATCGGATGAGCGGAACCGTGATCATTCTGACCGGCCCGCCGGGAGCGGGGAAGAGCACTGTCGCGGCCGCGCTCGCCCGGAGCTTCGAGCGGGGCGTGCACCTGCATACCGATGACTTCTGGCATTACATTGTCGCCGGGGCGATCCCGCCGTACGAGCCAGCATCCGCTAAACAGAACCAGACCGTCATGGACGTCATCGCAGGAGCTGCTTTCACGTACGCGGCGGGCGGATTCACAGCGGTACTCGACGGTATCGTCGGGCCGTGGATGCTCGATCACTTCCGCAGCCACACAACGGATATCGCCCTCCACTACGTCGTACTCCGGCCCGACCGCAGCACCGCTCTCTCGCGCGCTCAGGCTCGCACGGCGCCCGATGCGCTCGTCGACGAGCACCCGATTGTCACGATGTGGGCGCAGTTCGCGTCCCTGGGCGAGTACGAGCCGTACGTACTCGACACGTCGACCGACGATGCGCGCCGCACAATCGAACGCGTCACCGACGCCCTTGCTTCCAGTAGGTTTCGCCTTCGCCTCTAGCTCGGCAACGTCGGACGGTGAACACGCCAAGGAAGAAATTGGTGCGGCAGCCGCGACATCACAACTGGGCAGCCCAGCCTCGACGTCGCGGGCGTGGACGCGCCGCGCCGGGCGGCGCGTGCGGGGTCGACGGGGCTTGGACGCCCGCCGTGGAGCGAGCGGGCTGGCCGACGACTGCGTACGAGCCAGCCGAAGCCGTACGGCCGGTCCTGGAAGAGCGTGGACTGGAAACGCGGCGATGTTCATCAATGGTGGGTTGTTCTGGGCGGCATGCGGATTGGATAGGTTGACCAGTCGGTAATCACACTTAAGGCCGGCTCTTGATCACTCAAATCTGGATGGATTCCAGATGGATGGCATACAGGTGCCGCAGTCAGGTGTCGATTGGAGCAGTCCTGCGGCGGTGGCTGTGGTCGGACCGGGGCAGCGTAGACCTGCCTCACCCCGTCGTCAGCCCAGCGACCGTAGGTAGATGAGCGTCGCCTGCACGCGTCTGTCACCGTCCTGCAGCGGCAACTTCGAGAAGATGGACCCGACGTGCTTGCGCACGGCGGCTTCGGACACCGTCAACCGCTGTGCGATCAGGGAGTTGGTGTGCCCCTCGGCGACCAGTGAGAGGACCTCCCGCTCGCGGTCCGTGAGAACCGCCAGCGGCGCGCGGCTGCGGGTGGCCTTGACGAGAGCCCGCACGACGTCGGGATCGACGATGGTCTCACCACGAGCCACCCGATCCACGGCGTCGAGAAACTGACGGACATGTCCGACGCGTTCCTTCAGGAGGTATCCCACGCCGCCCCGTGCGGTGTCGTCGCCGAGCAACTCGTCGAGATAGGCGACCGAGACGTATTGGGACAGTACAACGATCGGGAGGTCCGCATCGCGCTGGCGGAGTGCCGCCGCCGCGCGCAGTCCGTCATCGGTGTTGGTCGGCGGCATCCGGACATCGGTCACCACGAGGTCCGGTCGGTGCGCCTCCCACGCGTGGAGGAGCCCCTGCGCATCCGCCACACCCGCGCACACCACGTGTCCGGCGGACGCCAGCACGCTCTCCACGCCGGCCCGTAGCAGTGGGCTGTCCTCTGCGAGCACGATCCGCAGCGGCCGTTCGGTCGGACTCACACCGGACACTCCATCCGAATTGTCGTGGGACCCCCGACCGGACTTGTCACAGAAAGGTTTCCGTCGAGAGCGCCGAGACGACCACGCAGCCTGTCCAGACCGCCACCGGCAGTGATGTGTGCGCCGCCCGCGCCGTCGTCGGTGACGGTTAACAGCCACATGTCCCCGACGCGGTCACCCTGCACGGTGACATGTCGAGTCTGTGCGTGTCGCACGGCGTTCGTCAGGGCCTCGGACACCAACACGTAGGACATGTGCTCGACCGGCGGCGACAGTCGTTCCCCCGCACCGGTGACACCGTCGAGCGCGATGGTCACGTCGAGCGGGACGTCTGCCACCAGGTCCGTCAGCGCGGGGGCGAGGCCCCGCTCGATCAACGCCCGCGGCGAGTAGCCGCGCAGCACGGCCCGCAACTCCGCGAGCGTCTCGTCCACCTGCCGGTGAGCATCGGCGGCGAGCCGGCCCGTCGGTCCGTCCGAGTCGGCTGCTTCGGCCAGTCCGAGGTTCATCGACAGCGCAACCAGTCGGTGCTGTACCCGGTCGTGTAATTCCGATTCGAGGAGGGTCCGCTCCGAGCCCTCTGCGTCGAGTAGCGCGGAACGGGTCGTCTCGAGGCGGGCCGCTTCGAGACGCCACGGATCGGCGTCGGACCCGAGGAGACGACGGGCCATCGCCGCCTCGAACGCGGCCCAGGCGCCGACCGCCACCAGCAGCAGCACCGTGCCGACTGCCCCGGCCAGCGCCAAACCCCAGGCACCCGAACTGGTTTCGACAGTCCACGCGCCGAGATCGAAGTGGTCGTCGCGGATGACCACGGGCGCGGCTAGAAGCATCCCGACAATGGTGACGCCGAAGATCGCCAGGAGGGTGGCGGCCCCGCCGGAGATCGCCGCACACAGGACGTACGCGACATGCCGCATCGTCGGCAGTCGCTCCTCGTTCGCGGACGCCGTCACCTCCACGTCCGCACGGTCCGCGATCGACCGATCGACCAGCCTCAGTCGCGCGCTGTGCGCGCGAAGCATCGGTTCCCACAACGCCGTCCGCAGTCGACGCGTCATGCCCAACAGCAGGACAGGGAGGATGCCGATCACGGTGACAACCGAGAGGACGCCCGCGGTGGCGAGGCAGGCCAACGACCGCCAGGGCCACACGGTGCGGAGGTACCGGGGGCCAGACCGCAGTGCTGCCGACACGCCACCCCTCACTGCTCGGCCCCGATCGCCGCGCGCCGACGTACCCTCGTCGTCCCGGCGATGAGGAGGACGACGGGAACGTAGGCGGCGCACATGAGAAGCGTAACGGCACTCGCGTTGGCGCCGGGATCCACGAAACGCTCGAGACCGACGGCCACGACGAGGTTGCTGCCGCCGTGCAGGATTGCGGGCGGCCACACGGACCCACTACGACTCCACAGCCAACCGATCACGAATTCCAGCAGCACCGACAACGGAAGCCACATCAGCATCGCCACGACCGCGTCGGTGGCGGTACCGCCGGCGCCGAAGTACCCCACCCAGGGCAGAGGCCAGTGCCACACACCCCAGATCAGGCCGGTCGCGACCGTCGTTGCGAACGGCCTGCCCGGAACGAGACGATCCCGCAGGTAAGCGGTCCAACCGAACTCCTCTCCCCAGAACACGGGCGCAGCCACAATTGGGACCACCACCGCGATCGCCACGAAGGTCAGGTCGTCCCGCCCGAAGTTCCACGCCGCGACGTCCCACACGCCCGTCACCGCGGCCGCTGCCAACGCGGTCGCGAGAACCGCTACCGGAAGCAGCGCGGCGATCAGGTACGACGACCACGCCCCACGCAGTCGGGGCCTCAGCCCCGCATCGGAGAACCCTTCGCGGGTGATCCACCGGCGCGTGACGATCGCGGCGACGGCGGGCACGAACGCGGCGGTGAGCAGTTGGACGACTGGGTCGTCGAGCGAGTAGCCGGCGGCCCACACGATTGCCCACGGAACCCAGGAAGCCCCGAACGCGAGAACGAGGAACCAGAGAACTCCACGTGCGCGCACGGACGAATCGAGGACGGTTGCAGATGGCCGAAAGGTCGAAGCAGTGGTCATGCCTCCACTTCACGACATGGTGAACGGAAAGGCTGTAGCCCACGCGACCGTCTCGGGGTGGCGTGCACGCTACCTATGACGCGATGCGTCGCTGCAACCGCGGCAGGCCAGAGGTGGGTGGATGGAGGGGTGTTCACCATGGCAGAGCGTTCTGGGCTGCATGCAGATTGGGCAGGTCTACAGGTCAGTAATCACACTTAAGAATGGCCCCGGATCACACAAATCTGGAGAAGTTCCAGTCTTTTGACCGTTGGGTGGGCTCGAGTCCGGGATAGGCCAGCCTTCCCGGACTGAGATGCAGGACGGGTTACCGGGACGCCTGCGCCGGCGTCTGATCCATCTCGGATTTGCTACGCCAATTCGAGATGGCCGTCCGACTTGGCGATCGCCTTGCAGGACAGCCGACAGCGATAGGGTCCGCCTATCGATGGAGGACGACGAGATCAGCCCCGGCCGAGGATCTCGGCCGGGGCTGATCAGTTTGAAGAGATTGGGTACCCGATGCCGAAGAAGTGCATCACAGCGGCAACAGTCGGCTGCAGCCAATTTCGGACCTCGAGCGGAAGGCCGGCGTACGGGTCGTAGCCACCCGGTGATGCATTTGCGACCCCGCCCCCGAGAAGACCGAGCACCCCTACTGTCGCAACGAGCGTTGCTGCTCTCATCTTGTTCATATCGGGAGAATCGCCCAAAACATACCGAGCGTTACGCCCAACTTGGGTGGGCGCCCAATCGGCTTCGCGCAAGCCTGAGGGCGTACTGGTAGCCGATCGTCATACAGGACCCGCGAACCCGTGCGCGGCGGATTGGGAAGAGCCGCGGCGGCAGTCATCCCCTCGGAAACGCCAAGAAGCGACGCGAGAACACCGCCACGTAACGCCGCGAGGCACAGACGAGGAGTCCAGATCGGTCCGCACCATCCACGCGTAGGATTAGCGGGAAGCCACCGATAGTGATGCGCGTCAGACCCGAGTGAAGGAACGACGGCCGCCATGTCTTCTGCTACCCAACAGGCGCCAACCAGCATCCTGACTGTCTCTATCAAAGCGGCGGACCTGCCAGATTTCGCCAGCGAAGGGCCGATCCTCGTCGAGGTGGACACCAGTGAACAATCCGGGCGGACATATCGCCGCAGCTACCTGGTCGAAACAACTGTTGAGCGTCGGCAAGACAATGAACCCCACAATCCGGAAGTCCGCGTCACCTTCGCTGAACCGGGCATCGACGCCATCACCTTCGCGCCAGCAGACGATGTTGTCGTGCACCGCCCATTCCTCGCCAAGCATCGGTAACCGGCAGACCCGTCGGGGCTGAATCTCGTGTCCACACAGAGGCTGCTCGGCAGCAGTCACGTTTTTAGCCATGAACTGTCGCCGAAACCTCTGTAGTGCAGAATATTTCAGGGATGAATTGCCCCGTGAAGGTTCTCGATGCTGCGCGCGTGGGTGGCGAGTTCTGCGCGCGCGGATTTCATCGCGGTGGCATGGCTGAGCGGGATCACCCGCCCTTGCACAGCCCCACCATCGTCCGGCCACCGTCGATTTGTTCCGGGCACCCGTTCCCTATCGTCTTTCACGCGCTGTCGATCCGCATATACGCGGCGTCTGAACGCTGCGTCTAGGGGTAGTGGCATGGGTTCCATTCTGTCAGTGCGGGGTTCACCGGCGGGAAATCGGGAGGCCGGGCGCGCACAGCTCACTCTCGGATGGCGCGCGCGCCGCCACGAGACCCGCTTCAAGCGCTCTGAACTGCAGGTTCGAGTGAGTGACCGCGCTCACGAAGATTCTGTAGTGGCGACTGTAGACAATCGAATGTCGCCGTTGTAATCTTCCAGCCGTAGATGAGAGACGGATCCAAGGGGCGTGGCAGAGGACGAACTGCCCGCATGAAGGAAGACCGGTAAGTAGGGCGGGACGCGTCGAGAAGATGTGTTGAGTGTGTTTCGGAAGACTCGACGCGTCCCGCCGCTCTACCGGGCAGTCAGATGAGCCCGGTAGAGCGGAACAGGAAGTTGCAGGAAATGCGACGCACGCAGGCGTCGCACCTGGGCGGTTGCAAGATCGCCGCGCAGGAACATTGAAAAGTCCCGACTAGGAGGTGGTGCACGGTCAGCTGTTACACGATCGCGTCCCGTCCGCCGAGGCGGGGAACCAGTAAGGAAGCCGGCCGAATGGCTGGTCTGTTCAAGTGAATCCCCTCGGGCCCCGGCGCCGCACAGGCGCCGGGGCCCCCGTCCGTGCATACGAAAGGTGCCACGAACATTCCGGCGAAACCGAACGACCGCGGCCCGGGAGACAGAATCGACGACGAGGACTTCCCGGCGTACAGCATGGGACGCGCCGCCGAACTCCTGGGCGTCACACAAGCCTTTCTCCGCAGCCTCGACACCGCGAACTTGGTCACCCCGGTGCGATCCGAAGGCGGCCACCGACGCTACTCCCGATATCAACTACGCGTCGCCGCCCGCGCCCGCGAACTAATAGACCAGGGCACCGCACTCGACGCCGCCTGCCGCATCATCATCCTCGAAGACCAACTCACCGAAGCCCAACGGATCAATACCGAATTCCGCCAGGCACAGCAGCACCCAGACCAGGCCACGAACACTGAAGCCACCACCGACTGACCCGGCTGTATAGCGCCATGGACTCACGACGCGGAGCTCGGGGAGCAGTCCCATTCCCTAGTTATCGCACCGATACCTGTCGGTCGCGCGGAGGAGGCTCTCGCTAGAGGTCCGCCCCCGTCGACTTCACTCGGACGGCAGTGCAGGAACAATGGGCCCGAAAGGAGTTACCGCACATAGCAGCTCACTATGTGCGGTAACCTCTGAGTCGTCCTGGCGCGATTCACCTGACCCGCGGGGACGACTCGGGAAACTATCTGCGGTAGCGGTCGGACTGCCCCCACTCAGGTTGACTCGTGGGGTTGAGCGGTTTGCAGGGCGAGCAGCGACGCCGACCCGGCCGGGTCCAACCTGCCCGCGAGTTGATTCCACAGACGCTTGTCAGCGACCTCACGGCCCGCGGCGACCAGCCTCTCCAACCCCGTGATGCCGGGCAGCAGGTTTGGCATGCCCGCAGCCACGCCACCGCGCCCTCGAAGATCACCTTCGGTCCGTCGCCGGTCATCCACGCCTGGTCCGCGATCCACCGCCAGCTCCGCCTCCACGTCCGCGAACGCGGCCAAGCCGTACTCCTGCGTGATCTCGGCCTGATGCTCGAACCGGGTCATTCGCCGATCTGCGTAGTCCTTCAGACATGCCGGGTCGTCGATGCCCAACTGCTCGGCCGGGTACTCCACCCAACTCCGGCGGCACATCCAGCGGGTAGGTCAGGAACATGCCCAAATGACAGACCGTGATCATCTGCACGGCGTAGCCGAGCCGGTTGTAATCGCGGCGACGGGCCGCGATCAGCCGCCGGTCCTCATCGTCCGGGTGGAAGAACCGCTCCATCTCCACACGTGAATACGAACCGACCCGGCCGTAGCCCCCATCCATCACGGCGCCATGAAATCACCTACACCGCAACACCGCTCACCGTTGCGTAGATCCGGCACCACAGCCCGGCCTCAAGCCCAAACCTCCGCTAATACTGCAACGGCGTTTTGATGGTCGGTGCTGTAGATGTATGAGGCCATGACGTTGGTGACGCCACGGTTGGGCATGGCGGCCGGTGGCTGGCCGCCGATGGCGTGCCGCAGCGAGGCAGTGATCCACGCGGCAGGTTGACAGCAACCGCGTGGTCACGGTGGAGGGTGCCCTGGGTCGCACTGCTTCGCGATCCAGAAGCAGATCACCTCCACGACATGGCTGCGTTCGGTGTCGCTGAGCGCACGGCCGGCTGGGATTGCGTGCCAATGCTGCAGGCAGATGCGGCAGCAGGTCGCGGTCGTGTGTTGAGCGACGAAGACAGGATGGCCGCAGTAGGGCGTTTGCCGGCCGTCGTTGTGTGGTTGGGCGGGGGCAAGCCGGTCACGGATCAGTTCGTCTGTGTGCCCGCGCACACAGTCGCAAATCCGCGGTGTTCGACCATTGCGCGGTCCCGGCCGCTCAGCTGGAACTTCGCGCGGAAGGGTTGCTGTCCGATCCGTTCCAGCTTGGCGTTCAACTCTTCGATCAACACGGGCGACTCCGTCGTGTTTCAGTTGTGCTGGGCGGTGATGTTGAACATCCAGCTGATCCCGAACTGGTCCACGAGCGAGCCTGCCTCGTCGCCCCAGACCTGCATTTCCAGCGGCAGGGTGACGGTGCCGCCGACGGACAGCTTCTGGAAGTAGTCGCGGAGTTCGCCGTCGTCGCCGCCGAGGAAGACCGCGACGTTGTTCCCTGGCCGATAGGGCGGATGGCCTGGCCGGTCGTCGGGGAAATCCCATGCCATCAGCGTGTAGCCGGCCGAAGTGTCTAGACGAGAGTGCATGATCTTGTCGGCGTTGGGTGCGTCCGGTAAGCCGAAGTCCGCGACGGTTCCTATCTCCAGCTCGCCGCCGAAAACCTGCCGATAGAACTCCATTGCCTGCCGCGCGTTGCCGTTGAACGTGATGCACGGATTGACCTGAGACCCCACTTGGACGCTCCTTCGTGAAGTGACCATCGGGCTGTCCGATGGGCGCAGAATCAAGGTCTCAACGAATCACGACACCTCCTGTCGTGATTACTGGTAAGTCTTTTGTTTATGCGCGCCGACCGGCTGGTCTCCCTGGTGCTACTACTGCGCCAGCGTGGACAGTGGACGCCTCATTCCGAACTCGCGCCACTCGCAGTCGATTATTGCGAACCCTGATCTCGGAGCCTGCCTGTCCTGGCCTTCTGGGCCTCCAGCGCCGGAGACGCATGGCCGCCCCAGCATCCGTTTTTCCGTACCCCTGGGTTCTTCTGTAGCAGGTGCTACCGGACGAG
Organism: Rhodococcus sp. OK611; assembly: GCF_003050885.1. NCBI lineage: Bacteria > Bacillati > Actinomycetota > Actinomycetes > Mycobacteriales > Nocardiaceae > Rhodococcus > Rhodococcus sp. OK611. The sequence continues at coordinate 47,322 of NZ_QAOZ01000008.1, read as the reverse complement.
AATGGATATGTCAGGATTTCCCGGCGATGTCGGGAACAAATCCACTGAATTGGGAGAGATCATGCTCGGCCTCTTTCTGGGTCTGGGCAGCACCGCCCTCGCGCTGGGTCTGGGTGTGGGCTTGGCCCTCACCATCGGACTCGCCCTCGGCAGCGCGGCCCTCGGGCTCGGCTTGCTGATCAGCGACGCAGCCATCAAGTACAACATCGACGAACTCGAAGACTGACCGACATATCGTCGGGTTCCTCGTCGTCATGGGGTGATGTGCCAACCAAGGGTTAAATTTCAATACTGCGCGGCAAGGGGAGCTGAATGCCCTTGTGCGCGTTTCACGCCGAGAGCGGCCGACGACAGCTGCCAAGACGCATGCAGGCACAAAACTGTCCTGCCCAACGATCGTCAAACCGGACACCGGTGGACTGTAGAGAAGTTTGGCGTAGGGCCGCGGACTAGACGTGCTCGCACCATCGTCGGCGAGGATTTCCCGCATTCGGTGCTACGAGCCGCTCGCGCAATTCCCGTAGCTCGGTGCTGGTTTCCTGAGGTTCTCTGGTGGCGCGACGCGCTGCTCAACTGTGTTCGCTCCGCGGGTTTCGTGTGTCTGGTCACCCAGGTAGCGTTTCGCCGCCGATCGGGGCGAGCACCTCACCGGAGTAGTACGAGGACAAAAGGCAGGAGGCGAAGAAGACATAAGAGGGGGCGATCTCGTCCGGCTGCGCGGCTCGACCGAAGGGTGCCTGGCTACCGAACCCGGCGACCTTGTCGGCGCTCATCGTAGCCGGGATGAGCGGGGTCCAGACCGGTCCGGGTGCCACGCAGTTGACCCGGATACCGCGATCGAGGAGTGCCTGGGCCAGCGCGTAGGTGAGTGCGATGACCGCACCCTTCGTCGCGGAGTAGTCGATCAGGGTCCGGTTCCCGCGTAGGCCGTTGATCGAGCTGGTGTTGATGATCGATCCTCCATCTGGCAGATGGTTCAGTGCGGCTTTGGTGACATGGAAGTAGCTGTCGATGTTCACGGCGAAGGTGCGTCGCCACTGTTCGTCGGACAGTTCGGCGAGGTCCTCGACCGGGTTCTGGTAGGCGACATTGTTGACCAGGATGTCCAGCGCGCCCAGTTCGTCAACGGTGTGTTCGACCACGGCGCGGCAGTGTGCCGGTTCCGCTAGATCGCCTCTGAATCTGGCGCAGGTGCGTCCCTCGGCGGCCACCAGGGCGGTGGTGTGTTCCGCATCCCGCTCCTCCTCGAGGTAGGCGATGGCGACATCGGCACCTTCCTTGGCGAACGCGACCGCCACCGCGCGGCCGATGCCGGAATCGCCGCCGGTGATCAGTGCCTTCTTGCCCTCGAGCAAGCCACGACCCCGGTATCGGCGCATCTCGTCGTGCGGTTCCTCGGCCATCTCCTCCGTCTCGCCCGGATAGTCGATGGTGTGGGGGGTGTGCTCGGTGCTCATCGTCGTGGCCTCCGCGGCAGAACTTGGTTTCATCGACACCGGGCTACCCGACTGCACGAAGGCGAAACGCGAACCCTTCTGCCCGCCGTATGCGTATGCGTATGCGACCGGGGTATCCAACGGTAGGAACGCGAAGGGAGTCACGGTGAACGAGGACAGGGATGACATTCGAGATGACGCCAGGACCGCTCGACCGCACGCCGGCGAAGCGGTGATCGACACGCGCAGCTGGGTCGGCTACGCGGTGGTCGCGGCAGGCGTGGTGCTGATGGCGCTGTGCCTGGTGGCGGCCGGATACGGGTTCGAGGGTTGGGCATGGATCAGCGGTGTCACTGGCCTGAGCTTGTTTGTTGCCGGCGTCGCCCTGGTAGTCCTCGAACATCGGCGGATCAGGTCAGCGCCTCATGATCCGCTCACCCGAGGCTGAGTCGACCAGGTCCTTCGGAAGCTGCGTGACAACAGCGGGACAACCACATAGCCGCGCGCCGATCGCGATCGATCGACTGAGCCGTCGACAGCGACAGCGACCGGAGTGGGGGAACTTGAGCTAAGTCGTCGCCCGCCAAGTCACGCAGGGGCCCGGCTCAGGTACGACGTCCGTCGATCACGTCACGCGCCCGATCGAGCATGGCCGCGAATGGTCCGACGAGAATGTTCTCTGCCTTTGACTCGACTCCTGGATGCGGGCGTGTGGGTGCGATCGCTTCGGCCAATTTGACCGAGTTGGTCATGCGGGCGAGCTCTTCGTCGGTCAGGGCCTTGCGTAGCCGATCGAACTCCTCGTTCTCCTCATGCTCGGCGTGCTCGAGGACCGCGGACTGTAGCTCCCTGATCTTCGCGGTGAACTCGTCCGAGTCGACATCGAGCTCCTCGAGCTCGGACAGCGCCACCTTGGCTTCGTGTTCCTCTTCGAGCCGCTCCTCGATGAGTGGCTCTCCGTTGTCGAGGTCGCGTCGGGCGCGGGGATGAACGACCTCTTCCTCAGCGGCCTCGTGGATCGCGAGCAGTCGTCGGAGCTCGAAGAATGCTTCCTCTCGGGCTTGGCCAGACTGGGCGAGGACCTCGCGGAACAGGGTCTTGATCTGTTGGTGCTGGCCAACCAGGAACTGGACCACATCTTCGGTCGATCGGATTTGTGTCGTGGGCATCGGCTCGGCCTTCCGTGTCGCGGTCATTTGCCACACCTGGCCTACCCGCGGGGCCTGGGCACGAAACTCACCCAGGAAACACACAGCGAATTCCACAACGGCTGTCCACAGCCCTCAGCACGACGCGGTCGGTACGATCGAGCCGTGTTCGGCCTGCCCTTGGCGATGGCCCGATTCAACTACAGGCTCGTACGCCTACCGCTCCAGCTGATCGAGGATGTCGCTGTCGTGCGTCTCCCCGAAGAGTCGGCGCTGCGCCTGGGATACGAGCGAATCCTCATCGACTGCGATCGCGTGGCCGCTCATTTGCTGCGTGACGAGTCGGCCGCAGCTCGCGCCTGTCGACTGCATGAGGAGACGGCCCCGGCGCGCGTGACTCGCGCACTCGAACTGCGCAGGGTCGAGCAGCACGAAGAGGCCGTGCACGCGGCCGAGGCGGAACTGCTGCACGGGCATCGCGAGAGATTTCTGCGCCGCCTGAGCGAACACGTCTCGCAGAGTCCCGCCGGGCGATAGCCCAAGGGGCCCGGGTGCATCGAGCCGAAAAGGGGCCTGTACAGCGCGCGACGAGGGTGGTAGACCCTAGTTGGTTGAGTCCACAGCCGCCCCCGCTTGCCTCTCACGTGAGCCCGTGAGCAATCAGCATCTGCTTCCTGGCGTGGCGCACTCGACCCGGGAGGTGCAGCAAGAACCAGGAGGCCTGCTGTGTCGATTTCACCCATACTCACCCGCCGGCCGATGCCAGACGGCCCCGGAATTGGCCGAATCCCCGCAGGTGTACTCAGCGTCGGAATTGGCGCCATCGAGGTATCGGGGGAGGTGGACGCGCATACCTTGCCCGACCTCGAAAGGCGGCTCGACGCAGGAGCCAACGCCGCCGAATACGGCCTCGTCGTGGACCTCTCCAGAGTTACCTTCCTGGCGGTATCGGCCATCGAAGCTCTCACCCGGGTGCATTGGCGTGCCGGGTGCGCGGGGGTGGACGTCGTCCTGGTCGGCGGTCCCCACTGCGTGGAGCGCGCCCTCTCCGTCACGGGCGCTGACAAGCAGTTCCACTGCTTCGCCTCGCCGAAACGCGCATTCGAAGCATGCGAAAGCCGCTATCGGTGGTCCCTTTCTCTGGTGGTGCCGACCCAGATCCATTGCAGCGCTGCGGGGGTAAATTGCTAGTGGTGGAGGTTCGGCGTGCTCGTGCCGCTGCGTGGATTCAGCACGCCGAACAGGGGCCGTCGGAGGCAACTGTCGGCTGCCGACGGTCTCTGTCCTTGCGCAGGCCGTGGATCAGTTCCTTCAGCCAAGTCCGAGGCGGCCCCGCTGTATCGATCGACCGTCAGGATCCGGCCAGTGACGGAGGTGTAGATTTCCCTCCTCACGCGGCCTTATGTTCGATACGGTCGGTGCGTCCGCAACGCACACTCCCGCGGGCACGGCCCCCATCAAGCTGCTGCCCGCGCTGGTGGGGGCCGCCCAGGGAATGCGCCTTAGCTCGATAGCTCGACGAGATCGCCGAGTGTCGTGGTCATTTCAGCCGGTGGCGCGAAGTCTGCTCAGCATTAGTTGCTTGCCCTGCTCGGCGCCCTTCCGGCTGTCTGCCTGCGCGCGTCGAAAGAAGTCGCCAACCCTCGGCATCGCCACAGCGTTCGGCGTCGGCATTGAACGTATCCATCTTGAGCGCATTGGTTAAGCACGCTTCCGTGGACGAGACCAGAGTTTGGACGTCAGGTCGGCCGCCCGGCCATGCATCGAGGATGCCCAGTGCATACCGGGCGGACGGGACGGCGCACTCTGGTCCAGACGCGTAGTCAGTGATTGCGTAGCGCGTCGACGAGTTCCGACTTGTTCATTTTTGAATACCCTGATAGCCCAATCTCCTTGGCGCGCTTCTTCAGTTCTGGAACGGTGCGGTCCTCGTAGGACGCTCCCGACCCGCCCTTCTTGCCAGTGCTGGACCGGCCCCGGGTTGCGGCAGCGTTCGAGATCCGCGCCGCCTTTTCCTTGGAGTCCCCCTTCTTTCGGAGCTTCTCGTACATCTCCTGATCCTTCAGGTGAGAATCCGAACCCTTCCGTGGCATCCGCCCCTCCTTCAATTCGCTTCTGTCTGTTCCAGATACCCCGGGCGGGCCAGGATGAAACGGCTTCCGGCCCAGGTCTCGGTGGGTGCCAGTGCGTTCACCGTCGAGAACAACCCCTGCAAACGAATAGAGCGCGCGGACGATTGGCAGGTGTGAGGTCGTCCGAGCGCGCGTGGCCGGTACCCGGGTACCTGGCCACTGGCCTGGAGGAGAACGGGGCGGCCATTAGGCTGTCCACCAACAGAGACCGGGGTCGCTGCTGTCACGGCCGGTCGATGCCTCGACTCGCTCGGACCGGGACCGGAAGATCCGACCAACTTGGAGAGATCGTCGTCGAAGCAACAGCATTGGAAGGCCCCGCGGCCTGCCAGGAAATGAGTTTCGGTTTGTCCGAACGCGGAGGGGGTAGCCAACGCCTGCATGACCACAACCATGGAGGTGCGATCGTGGCAGAGAACAAGTCTGGGCCCGCCGAAGGCGTCAAGGGCGTCGCCGAGGGTATGAAAGGAAAGGCCAAGGAGGCCGTGGGCGCCGTCACCGGAAACGAGGAACTGAGCCAAGAGGGCCGGGCGCAACAGGACAATGCCGATGCGGAACGTGAGGCTGCGAGCAAGGAGGCCGCCGCTGAGAAGGCCCGAGGTAAGGCAGAAGCGCAGGAACAGCGGCAACGCTCCCATCAGGATTGACTCGATCAATCAAACAATCGCTATCGGCCTTCGGCAGATCGAAGGCCGAGGCGAGGAACTCTCGTGCTGATCGGTGCCGACCCAGTCGTAGACGACACTGAACAGGTAGATGTGGATCTTCGGTAGGTGGGCGAAGTCTGCGTTCCCTCAATCGGCGCGACGGCAGCCGAGCGAGGCGACCCGGCTCTGGAGACTGCGACACGCTTGTCTAGTCGACACGCTTGTCCAGTCGCACGCTCGTACGGAGGTCGAACTTGCGTGTTGCGCAGTACATTCGGTCCTGGATAGATGCGGGGATCGTCTGCGCTCACTCTCCGCCGGTGATGGTCGAACCCGTCCGCACCGTCTGCCTCGTCGATCATCCTGCACGTGTTCGCGTATCGCTTGATTCCTTCTCGGCCCGCAACCGTCGGTTCTCATCCACCGCCCTCTGGAGCGAGGGGAAGATTCGGAATTGGTCCGTCAGGCCGGTCACTTCAAGGGCTCGTTCCACACACTGTGGTGGCGCTACGAGGAGTAGCTGTAGACCATTGGCGGACGCATGGATATTTGCGCGGGCCAGTGCCTGTGCGCCAGAGACTCCTAGAAATGATGAGTGAGTCAGATCGATTATCAGGCTCATGACCGCTGAATCGATGCCGGCGTCGAGGGCTGATCGCAGAGTTCCGGCGGATGCGTAGTCGATTTCCCCTCTGATGTCGACGACCGTCGACCCGGGCCCACCGCGGCGATCCTGCCCTGCGCGCAGGCAGTCGTCCAAGCGGCTGTAGTGATGAATGTGAATCTTCATGTCACGGCCTCCGGTCTTGCGGACGTCGTCGCTCGAAGGAAACTGGATTGACCCTGGTGAGAAGAATGGCGTGGACTTGCCGCCCTGAGCGCTTCGGCTTGGCTGTGTTCTCTACCAGGTTCATGCCCACCAAGAAACATGGCGGATCTGAAGAGTGTTTCGCCGGGTGAACCCCTTTTTCAAGATCGCTGGGGTGGGTGTCAAGCATCGAGCATTCAAGCGCGAACTCGGCCTGCCATGCCCCCAGAGTGTGGCCTCAGTGCCGACAGGAACGATGTCGGCAGTGAGGCCATATTTCCCATGTCCCGAGCGTTGCGGGTGGTACCCAGGCACGGGATTGGACGGCGAACCAGGTCCGCCATCGACTGCGACCGGGCCAGAACGTTGAGTCAGGCGTCGATCACCTTTTGCTCCCGTTTGCCCGCGATCTCAATCCTGCGTGGTTTCGCCTTCTCCGCGACAGGAATGGACAATCTCAGGACCCCGTCCTCATAGCTTGCCTCGATGCCGGCGGTATCGAGGGTTTCGCCGAGGAACAGTTGCCGGCTGAACACGCCACGTGGCCGCTCGGCGGAGACCAGTTCACAATCCGTGCTCAACTCCGGGCGTTCTGCGTGAACGTTCTGCTCGACATCGAGATCGATCGAGTCGGCCTTCACCCCGGGAAGATCGAATTCGGCAATGAACTTGTCACCGTCGCGCCACGCATCCAGAGGCATCACAGCCGGACGCGCCACCGTCCCGAAGACCTGCTGGGCGAGGCGGTCGAAGTCACGGAACGGATCAGTACGCATCAACATCATCGTCACCTCCAGGCAACTTCATACAGATGAACAGTTGATACCCTTGTCAACGCGGGAAGGTAACCTCATGTTCCCGCCATAGATTATGATGGCACTATGGCTTACCTGGTGCAAGAGGATCAAAAGATGGAGGGCCGCGGATGGTGAACGAGTCCACCCCGCGCTCCCGGTTGGGTGTCTACGGCATCTCGGTCGCTTCCGAGTTGTCGGGCATCGACCCGCAGACATTGCGCCTGTATGAACAGCGAGGCCTGCTCACCCCAGCCAGGACGGAAGGCGGAACCCGGCGTTACAGCGACGACGATCTGGCAATCCTGCAGAGGGTCGCCGAGCTCGTTGACGCTGGTGTGAACCTCGCAGGTGTAGCGCGGATTCTGTCGCTCGAGGCGGACAATCTGCGCCTTGAGTCCGAGAATGCGGACCTGCGTGCTGGGCGCGAGGCCACTTCCCCTCGGCGGCAGGTCCGTTAGGGCGGTCTGCCTGCCGAGCTGCCCATCAATGCGGTGTCCGACCCGTGCCTCTCGCGGTTCCCAGCGATTCTTCCTCTTCTGATGAGTAGAGCAACTTTTCTATGCCGTATGGCATAGGAAAAAGGTAGTGAAGTCTGGAACCTAGCGACGTCCGGTGCTAGCTTGAAAGTGCACAGTGAGTCGCGTTCGCACTGGGCGGGCGCACAGGCGTCAGGGAGGTGCAGAGCTGTGCGCCGCGAAGATGATCACACGAAGCCCCGGGCCGGCGAGTCGACTATGCGTAGCCGCGACCCCGTTTCCCCCGCTGAGGATCCGGTCCATTGGCCGGATCCAAGCCCCCTCAACGAGTGGTGGCAGGCCGTGATGAAGGGCAATCGCAGTGCTTCGATCTGACGATGCAGCTTCCCGTCGATGGAGCTTGATTGTCCGCGGTGTCCAGGGTGCGCGACAGCGGAATCGGGTCTTCTGCGCAGGCGACCGGAAGGCTCCTCGCCGAGTGAATGCAGAGTCCGGACCGATGAGTTTTCGAGCGCCGGCGGGTCTACCTGAGGGAGTCGCCGATCGCCGTGCGCACTGGCGGGGCCGTCGCCGCCACCAGACGACCGGGAAGAGGGTGGTTCCGGGAGGTCGGCGGTGCGCGACCGCGCTTGACTACGAGGGGAACTACATGACAGTCACAGCAGACGACATGCGCTCGTTCGAGACCATCATCGGACGGTGGAGGACGTCGGGCACTGCGTTCGACGAGCAAGGGGAGCCCGCCGCGATAATCGACGGCACCGACGAGTACGAGTGGATGCCCGGCGGGCGATGGATCGTCCATCGTGTTGACGTCACGATGGGCGACGACCACGTGCAGGCCCTTGAGCTCATCGGTGACCACGACGCCGCGACCGACACGTACGCCATGCGGGCGTTCGACGGCTCCGGCGCGTACGGGAGGATGACCGCGAACCTGAACGCCGACCGATCATGGACGTTCCTGGGCGACGGGATGCGCAGCACCCTCCGGCCGTCCGAGGACAAGTCGTCCATGACGGCGCGATGGGAGCGGCAGGACGACACTGGCGGCTGGATTCACTGGATGGACATGCGATTCGTCGCTATGGCGTAGCGCACGCCCAACCCGGATTGCATTGGGTTCGAAGGGTGTCCTACTTGACGATCGCTAATAGTCGACAGCGATAGGTGTGGGTGATGGATGGATGGATGGATGGATGGAATGGAAGGGCGTTCACCAATGGCGGAGCGCGCTGGGCTGCACGCGAATTCACTAGGTTGACCAGTCGGTAATCACACTTAAGGATGGCTCCAGATCACACAAATCTGGATGAGTTCCAGGCTGTCAGTTGGCGTGACTCGTCAAACAGGACATTCAGGCATCGCGCCCGGGATTCGACTTGTCTACGCGCCTACCCAGCGGCGCGTGGTGGTCAGGCCCTGAGTGCGCTGGCTCGGCGCTCGAGGACCTCATCGGTTAGTCGACACGGGACCAGGGCGGTGACGCTGCGTCCCCAATTGCTCGCAGTCGAGCGGTGCTATCCGGGTGTCCCAGGAGGGGCGCTGTTGGTCCAAGCGCAGGCGAGTCGGTTCCTGCGTCGTTCCTTGGCCTCGATAGGTGCGGATGCTCCGTCTGGCTGGGGTGCACTGTGACTGCCGAACGCTCGGGATGGGGAATCGACACAAAAAGGACCAATCGGTTCGTTTAACTAGACGTGGGCTGGAACGTGTTCTACGTTCGGGTTCATGGCACTCAACATTGCACGCGATGACGTAGCTATCCCGAACGTCGGTGCAGTGGTTGGGGGTTGTGGTGAGTGCTCAGCCAGCCTTGCCGCCGAAAGGTGTTGACGAGTGGTGGACGTCCTCGACGAGGACTTCAGTGTGGTCGAGCCGATCGGGGCGTTCCTGGAGCACCTGACCGCGATCGATCGTTTCTTCGCCGTGCCCCAACCACGGTCCGATCGGTGCGGCCGGCATGGATGGATGGCGCGCGGCCCGTCACGGAGGAACAACGCTATGCGGCGCACGGGCGACGTGCCGCGTCGGCAACTCTCAAGCGCGACAGTGAAGGAAGCACACCGATGACGGACATGATCGCCGTGCGGTTCGACAGCATCGGCTCGCTGGACGCACTGCATCTCGACCGCGTCTCCCGGCCGCAAGTTGGCGAGGGCGAGGTCGTAGTGCAGATCCGTGCGGCCGGGCTCAATCCCAGCGATTTCAAGAATGTGCTCGGCAAGTTCCCATACACGACGGTGCCGCGGACCCCGGGCCGTGACTTCGCCGGCACCGTAGTTGCCGGCCCTGCCGACCTGCTCGGTCTCGATGTGTGGGGAAGTGGTCGAGAACTCGGGTTCACCCGGGACGGTTCACACGCCGAATTTGTCGCGCTGCCGGCACGCGGGGTGGCGGCCAAGCCAGAGAATCTGTCATTCGCAGCAGCAGCGGCGAGCGGTGTGCCGCACCTGACTGCATGGGAGGCCGTGGAGCGCTGCGGGATCGGCGCTGGGACGACAGTGGTTGTGATCGGCATGGGTGCGGTCGGCAGCGCCGCCCAGGCTCTAGCGGCCGCCCGTAAAGCCCGCGTCCTGGTGGCCGTCCGCCGCGCCGAGCACGCCGAGGAACTACGGGCCAGGGCCATCGAGGCGATCGTGCTCGATACCGGGCTGGACGCGCGGGTGCGTGACCACTTTGACGACGGTGCCGAGGTCGTGTTCGACACGACCGGATTCTGGCTGCCGGCCGCGATTCCGGTGTTGGCGGCCGGTGGACGGGTGGCGATCATTGCTGCTCCCGCAGACGGTCACGAGCGCGTTCCGGTGCTCGAACTCTATCGACGTGGAGCCACTCTTATTGGAGTCAATTCCGCCCGCCACGACACCATCAACAGTGCAGGCGGACTCAACGCCCTGCGGCCATTGTTCGAGTCCGGTGCACTCGACGCACCGGCAGACATCATCCCCCGTCCGCTGGACCAAGCGGTGGAAACCTATAGCGAACTGGCCGCCGGGGCTGCAAGCAAATTCGTCTTCGTCCCCTAGCGCTGACTGCGAACAACAAGACATACGAATAACTTCGCCGGGTGGAGGAAGACGGCGCTCGTGATGGAACGGCGGTTGGATGGTGGACGCGGTGGATGGTTGGGTCGGTCGCGTCGCGCCATGGATGGATGGAGGAAGGAAGGATGGACGATGGAGGGGTGTTCACCAATGCTGGTTCATGCGGGGTCGCAAGCGAATTGGGTAGGTTGACCAGTTGGTGATCACGATTAGCTAGGGCTCCTGATCACACAAATCTGGATTGGACCCAGGTTGTCTACAGCCAGATGCGTGGTCGGCGGTGTGCGGTTGGAGCAATAACATCGCGCCGCGTAGTGGGAAGCGGTGCGGCGAGGGTATCGTCCCGGATTCCCCACCTGCCAGTTGCTGCGACGACGTTGCCGCGGAAGACCGGCAGTCGGCTGTGAGGTATCCCGAACGTGGACCGTGGTGCTCGAGGGGTGTGGCTGGGGGCCGGTAACGGGTAGTGCACCGGCTGGCATGAGTTCGCAGGCCTTGGGATAAGGGGCTACAAGATAGCTTGCGCGGATCCCATCAGAATAGTGAGAGGACGGACGCGACCAAATGATCTCCGATGTCGATCTGGAGAAGCTCGACCTTGCCACGGAGACGTTCGCGGGGGTGCTCCGCGGCGAGGACGCGATCGGGGCCCAGCCCAGCCGGTGCCCGGGATGGAGTACGCATGACGTCGCCAACCACGTTCTCGGCGGGGCGATCCGCTACGCGCATTACTTTTCCGGTGTTGATCCCGCCGAGATTGCTTGGAGCCGAACCGCGGATCATGTCGGGGACGACCCAGCTGGAGCACACCGCAAGCTGGCGGACGCACTTCGCCGCGAATTCGTCGACCACCGCGACGAGGGCATCGTCCTGCACCATCCGCTCCAGGACGTTGACGCACAAACGCTGCTGGTGATGCGTGTGCAGGAGTTGGTGTTCCATGGCTGGGACATCGCCTCTGTCGCCGAGCCGAGTATCGAACTAGATCCGTCACTTTGTCGGTTTCTTCTCAACCGTGGTAAGGCAGTTCGCACGATGCTCCGCACACATGGGGTACTCGGGCATGTGACAACTTCGGCAGGTGGCGGGCTGACCGCCGAGGTGCTCGCCGAGTGGGGTCGTGGGTGACGTTCGGGGCCCGGCGCCCCGGCCGACTCAGGCATCCCGCATCGCTCCGCAGAACCTGGTTCCTCTGCGTGACTGACACCTCCCCCGCGGCATTCTCGACTCCTGGGGCGAGATCCTCGGCGAACCCGAGCCTGATGGAGCGGATGTGGATGGAGCTGTCTGGTGGAGTGGGTGGATGGATGGAGAGAGATCCGCGCCAGCGCTTCTGTGCGCGCGGGCCGCGAGCGAGATGGATGGAATGGATGGTGGATGTGGATGGATGATGGATGGACCATGGTGTTCACCAATGACGGTTCGTTCTGCGCTGCAGCCGGATTGGATAGGTTAACCAATCGGCAATCACACTTAAGGAGGGCTCCTGATCACACAAATCTGGATGAGTTCCAGCGTGCGCGCGACGGTCGGGTGAACCGTCCGAGTGACGTGTCAGGTCAGGGGTTGGCTGTCGGTGTCGATCACGTCAGCGACGTAGCGGTCAGGCAGGCCGAGTAGGTCGGTGAGCATGCGGCGGCGCTGCCCGTCGAGCCACCGCACCGTCGCCACCCGGTCACCTACCGCCGCGACATCGTGGAACTCCTGCCAGAACGGCAGATTCTCCTCGAAACCTCCGTGATTGATGAGGACGTCGATCATCTTCTCGATGACCTCGATAGGGTCACCTGTCCCGTAGAGGGCCCGCCACCCCGCCAACTGCGGCCACTGAAGAGGCCGGCGTTTGAGGTGATCGCGAAATGTGATCTCGAGCAGCTCAGTCATACGGCGGTCGCTGTGCAGAGTGAATCGCTCCATCGCCGGGCCGAGCGCCCACCAACACACCATCTCGACACCGGCATCAAGGTCGAACAGGTTGATCGAGGTCGGGTAGACGGCCGTATCACCCAAGTAATACCGCGTACTCGCATAGCCGTCCTGATCGAAAACGTAGGAACCCGGGTGTAGTGGCACCAGGAGCGGAAAGTGCGAGACCGTCAACTCCTCCCGATTCGGAGCGGCGGTGTTCCCGATCGCGCAATACCACCACCGCACCGGCGTCCACAGCAGCGATGCGTTGATGCCCTTGTCGATGACCACCCACTCCGGGCCGAGGCGTTCGGCGGCGCCGGCGAGGATCCGGTTCCACGCCGCACCGCGGCCCTTGCGGGGGCGTTCCTTCTCGTACAGTTCGCGGGCCATCCGCGCGTTGAACTCAGCGTTGGTCTCGGTCATCAGACCCGATCCTCCGGAGGTTGCGGTTGCTGGGGAGCGTGGTCCCAGGGCGGTTTCGTGAGCGGGTTCTCGTCCTGGCTGGCGGGTGCGACTGGCCCGCCCTGTGACGATTGGGGCGGGCCTTCGTCAGGGTCCCAGGGCGGTCCGACGGTTTACTCGTAGTGGTAGAGCCGGACCGTGTTTGGGTAGTGCAGCGGGCCATACACGTCGGCTCCACTGCCGCGGTGTGCGGCGGCGCCGCGGTCGGCGGAGATCTGCACGCTGTCGCCGAAGCTCAGACCGTTGTCGACGCTGCGGAGGTTCGGGTAGAGCGGGTTGAGGACGGGGCCGGCGATGTGTGCGTTTGCCAGCGCGGCCGTTTCGGCTGCGTTGAGTTCGATGGCGGTGCCGCCGGGGATCGGTGTGACGGTCAGTGCGGATGCGGCGCCGGCGCCGAGGGTCATGGCCGCGCCGATTCCTGCTGCGACGGTGGTGAATTGGATGGTTTTTGTGATGGTGTTTCGCATGGCGATTTCCTCCCCTGTTGGCTGCCGAGTGTCGGCAGCTACGAACCCCACCCGAACACATCGGCCGTGCGGTCACCACCTCTCGGTGGGCGTTTGTGTGGGGGATCACTCCGGGCTGCCGTCTCCATCGAGCAGCGCTATTCCCAGCTCGTATCTGGCTGCGGGAGTGGCACATTCGGGCACGATGACACTCGCAAGTCTGGCGTGTGGTGTGGGCGGATGGCCGTGAGTGCTTTCGCGTATCCCTTCCGGTGTCAGTCCTTTGGTCGTGCGGCTGCGCCGAGGATGGCCGCCAGGAGCGACCCGGCGAGGAGGAACAGGGCGATGCGCGTGCTCCGCTCGTCGCCGCTGAGGTCGCTCCAGGTCAGTGCCTGCGCGATCGTTGCCGTGAGGTACAGGCCGATCGCTGCGCTCTGATATCGGTTCATTCCAAGCTACCTCCGTAGGGACGGCGGGGTCGGGGTTGGGTCCGCACGGGTTGGACCGCGGATTGTGATGGACGACACTGCGGGCGCTTGTATGTAGGGCGGCTTTTGCCGCGTGACGAGGGTAAATGATGTTACTCGGGCCGGTGGGTGAGCGTGAGATTCTGTGATGGCGGGTTGCGGATATGTGGGGCGTGGGGCAACGTCAAGCGAGCTGGGCAAATGTCTAGCAAATACTCAGGGGAGGGGTATTGATGCGTAAGTTGTCTCGGATCAGGGGCGGAGCGGTGGCGGCGGGGGCCGTCGCGGTGGCCGCGGCACTCACGGTTGGGGTGGGTGTCAGCTCGGCGGATGTGTCACCACTGGCCGATGAGCAGCGCTCGATCACCACGCTCGGTGGGTGGCGGGCGGAGGCCGCGCTGCGGGACATGACGGTGACGCCGGTGCCGAATCTGGCGGTTGCGAACACCACGCGGGAGGGCTTCATCTCCGTGTTGGCGGCCGGGCAGGTGCAGCGCGGCGGGACCGGCGCCCTGCATGGCGCCGAGGTGGAGTTGTCGATTGACATCGGGTGCGGCCTTGACGTGTCCAATGGCGTGACCGTCGGGTTGCAGGGCAGCGTCGGTGCATCGGCGAACGTGAATATCGGTCCGGTGTCGGGTTTTTCGCCTGGTTTGAACGCGAGTGTGGGTCCGTCCGTGAGCACTCAGCTCAAGCCAGGTGCGATCTCGACCGTCAGTCTGGGTAAGAAGCAGCTCGAGCAGCCCACCAATCCGGGTGATCCGTTCCTAGGTGGGGTGCGGGTCGCGGAGTTGCCGATCAAGGTCAACAACTGCCTCGGTCCGGTTTCGACGCGGTTGGTGTCGAAGCTGACGGTGTCGACGACGGTGTCCAACGAGGTCGTCTACGCCTACAGCAAGCCGATGTGGCTCTAGCGCGAGGGCGGCGAATTACGTTGACACCGCGCCGAATTACGAACAGCAGCTGTCGTCGGGGCGCCGCTGCGGTCGCCGTGTTCGCGGCGATGTCCGGGGTGGGAATCGGGATGCTCGGATGCACCGCCACGGCCAACGCACAGGAAACCCCCGCCGAGCGCTGCGCACGAGAAACGGCCCAGTACAACCAGGTGTGGGTGCAGGGTTGGGTTGCCGCGCATCCCGGTTCCACCGCGGCTGACGCGCCGCCACCGTCCCCGCCGTACGTGTGCGTGGACCCTGGGCAGTCGCAGCCCACCACGACGACACCGCAGCCGACGATGGGTGCGGTGCCGACCGGTACCGACAACGGCACCGGAATCGGCGTAAACGTCGGCGGCATCGGGGTGGTCGGGGGCACGAGTGATCTCTCGCCTGAGAGCACCGGCGCCCAGCCGCCGTCGACGATGTTGGCGAGCCCTCAGACCAGGGCGGCCGGCGATTCCGCGGGCACCAACGCGCCGCCGGACGGCCTGAGCGCCCAACTGACTGCACCGACCACAGGTACTGTCTCCTCGCCAGTGGGCACGGACACCGCTCCGCCGAGCGCACCGGCGCCGATCCATCACGATGCGAGGGCGCTGCCGACCCCCGTCTCTGGTGGCAACACCGACGATGTGGGATTGGCATTGGTGATCGCTGCCGCCGCCTTCACCGCCGGGGGCCTCGGTGCGGGGCGCCGTCGGCGAGCCTCAACCACCGCCGCAGCCTCGCGAATCGCAGCGGCGCCGCCGGAGGCCCTGCTCTCACGACTGGTGACGACCGCCGCCGCACCGCTCATGCAGTACGCGCCCGGCGGGGTCGAGCGCCTCGCGATCGCTGAGGGCGGAGGATTCCGGACTCTGCTGCTCATCAACGACCCCACCTCGCCACGCGAAGGGGTCGTCGAGATCATGGCGGTGCCGCCGGGCGGGCGGATCGTCGTCGAGCTCGACGGTTCCGCCTCGATCCTCGACGCCGGGGGCAACCGGGTCGGCGGCGTCGCGATGCCGTGGGCGTACGACGCCAACGGGCGACCCGTGCTGACACGGTTCGTCGTCCGTGACGGACAGCTGATCCAGCAGGTCTTCGCAGACTCCGACACCGCGTACCCGATCCTCGCCGACCCCCCGCCGAACGGGGGCAAGTTCGGTGGCGGCGGTACCGCAGCTTCTGGCACCGGAACCCCTGTCGACAAGTCGCCCGGCCGCTCGGTTCCCCGCGCCACGAATCCGCCGACAGCCGAACAGGCGCCCGCCATCGGAAACCCGCAGATCGGCGCCACCGAAATGGCCAACGAGCTGGCCGGAAACACTGCGCCCACGACGTACAACACGGCCAACGCCGGTGACGGCACCGCACTGGACGCCATCGAGGAGCAGCAGGCAGGTAGTCCGCAGATCGGTGCCGGTGAATGGGGCAACGAACTGGCCGGAAACACCGCGCCCACGACGTACAACTCGACGCAGGGCAGCGGCCAGGGCAGCGCGCTCGAGGAAATCGTCACGGTGCCGCCGCCTGACCCTCCACAATCCGATGAGGACGCTGACCCGGGGGCCGGGGTCACCTCCGCCTCTGACTACTGGGCGGCGCTGACCCCTGCGCAGCGTGAGCGGGTGATCCGGACCTACCCGGAGTGGGTCGGCACACACGACGGGATCCCCGCTTCCGCACGTGACCGCGCCAACCGGGCTCGTCTGGCCACCGAACGCGCGCGCCTGACCGCCGAAGAAGCCCGACTCCGAAGCGAACTCGGCAAACCTCATCCGGGTAACGCGTTCGCGGGGGTCATGCCACCTGGGCAGGAACTGGCCGCGCGTGAACTCGCCGAAACGGAGCACAAGATCGCTTCTCTGGAGGCCATCGAGAACGTGCTCAACCGCGGTGATGGCCAAACCCGTCAGCTGCTTCTTCTTGACAACTCCGGCGACCTGACGAAGGCCGCGATCTCCGTCGGCGACGTCGATACCGCCGACAACGTAGCGGTTCGGGTTCACGGCTTCACAACCACAGTCGACGGTGGCATCGAAGCTTCGGACAGCGATGCCGCCAACCTGAAAAGCCAAGCTGAGCTCCAGCTCGATCGTGAACCGGGTAGGGAGAATCAGACTGTGGCGGTGGTGACGTGGATGGGATACGAGGCCCCGCAGATGAGCGCACCGCTGGGCGTGGCGACGTCGGGAAAGGCGGAGTCCGGTGCGGATCAGCTGACGTCGTTCCTGCGCGGCGTCGAAGCCTCGCGCCCCGCAGACCCGAATATGACGGTGCTCGCACATTCCTACGGCTCTTACACCGCCGGGCTCGCTGTGCAACAGAACACCCCCACCGACAACGTCGTGTTCTTCGGTTCCCCGGGCATCGGCACCGACACCGCCACCGACCTGCAGGGCACCCATGGCTACGCGCTAGCCGCGGACGGCGATCCGGTCGCCGGCCAGGCAGAAATACGCTCCTGGATTCCTCCCGTCGCTCAGCTCGCAATCAACCCACTGCTGGCACTCGGACAGTTCGGCGATGCCCCCACTGCCGTCGACGGCATCACCGAACTGTCGACTTCCGAGGGTGCGGTACCCGGTGATGGGCACCGGGTCGGCTCAGAGGGGCACAGCGAGTACTACAAGAATCAGTCCATGAGCCTCTACAACATGGCCGTCGTCGTCGCCGGATTGCCACATTTGGTCGTGACCGGATGAACACCATCAGGTTTCGGCGTCCCGCCGCCGCGATCGTGGCGGTGTGTGCGGTCGCCGTCTTGTCAGGAGGATGCATGAACCAGCCCGTCACCCACGACGAAGGGATGCGCGAGCTCCTCGCCCGTCCCACCAGTGAGGAAGCCGTCGCCACCTACCAGAGAATGCTCGGGGAGATCATCACTGCGCTCGGCCCGATCGTCCCCACACTGCGCTGGGAACCGTGGCGGACCGCAACGCACGCCGGCTGCTCCGATGACCTCGTCCATCTCGGCGGGCGAACCGTGGCCATCCCCGATTGGCATGCTGCCGGGCCGGTTCCTGACCAGGTGTGGCCCTCCGCCCTCGCGGTGGTCGAGGAGATCTCCGTCCGGTACGGATTTGACTCCACACTGGTCTACGCCAGCGAGCCTGGCCGCCATGAAATCCGGCGTGACAGCCCCGACGGCGGCTTCCTCGAATTCGGTCATCGCGGAAATACGAATCTCACGGCCACTACCGGCTGCCATCTTCCTGCCGCCGACCACCACGCCACGACCTCCCCGCCTGCTACCTCCTGAGGATCAGAACCCATGAACAGCACTGCAACTCACAACCCGACCAGCGACACCGCGCCCTCCTCCCCGGTTGAAATGACCCGCGCATGTCTGGCCCTACTTGCCGGACTCGCTCTGCTGATCGCCGCATTCGCGAATATGACCAACCTGACCCGCTGGGCGGACGCCCACGGAACCGTCACCGTGTACCTGGGGTTCTTCCTTGTGATGTCGGTCGCCGGTCGACTGTTCTGGAACGGAACGGACTCCGTTGTCGCGGCGGTGCGGGCACACTGACCGAGCTCGTACAGCATGGATAAAGTCGTAGAGGCACAGCAAGCAGTCGTGAGGGCATTGTTCAACAATGTGGTGCAGAAGCACGGCGGGGACTGCGTGGGGGTCTACCGATCGGCTGGCTTCGTTGGGGAAGACGAAGTCAGAGTGGTCGACTCCGGTCGCGGTATATCTCCGAGTATTTCGGGTGGTGGCCGAGTCGGGATGGCCTGGCACCGGCTACGGGAGGTCATGGCGGAGCAGCCTGGCCGCGGAGCTTGGTTCACGACTACGGTCCGGGTGTCAACAGACGGTCGGTACTCGTTCGACTTCGATTACGACAATGAACCGGACTGGCATATCCGGCCTTTGGATGAAACGTACATGGCGGATCTCGAAAAGTACCCGCGTCCGCCCGATCAGATTCCCGCCTGGCATCCGGGCCATCCGAGTCACCGAAAGTCCTAAGGTAGCCCCGAAATCGCTCAACCCCCGGGATCGAGGTCACCGTGCGATTCAGTACTGAATCCGATCGACCGACAGATGGAAAGACCACCGTAAGACCCTCAGGACCGCCCCGGGTTCGGTTGGCCCGCGGGGTGTAGACATGGATGGGCGAATGGATGGAATGGGATCGATGGATGGAGGGAGGGAGGAGAAGATGGAGGAATGGATGGATGGAATGGGATGGATGGATGGAGGGGTGTTCACCTATGCCGGTTCGTTCTGAGCGGCATGCGGATTGGATAGGTTGACCAGTTGGTGATCACACTTAACGGACACTTCAAATCACACAAATCTGGATGGGTTCCAGTTGTTGGCAGTCAGGTGCCCGCGGGTGCCCGTACGGAGGATCTTCGATCTTGACCAGGCCTGCGGGCTGACTATTCCGCAGATCGGTTGAGCTGAGATTCCATAGTCTCTGCCAGATGGTTCAACGCGGTGAGGACCTTCGCCCGGCCCTTCCCCAATCCCGCGAGCAGCTGCGCGTGGGCCTCGAGCTCACGGGGGAATACGTCGTCGACGGCGCGAATGCCTGCATCCGACAGTTTGATCAGCGCTGAGCGTCGATCAGCCGGATTGGGTGTGCGACTGAGCATTCCCCGGTGCTCGAGATTGGCCAGGGTCTTGCTCACCCCGGCCCTGGAGATGCCAAGGAGTTCGGCGAGACGGATGGCCGTGACCGGATTGTCTGCATAGCGCAGCGGAACGAGGAGCTCAACCTCAGCGACGGTGAGCATCGCTCCGGCGTAGGCGCGTTCGACGGCGAGCTCGAGCAATGAGGAGATCCGCTTCACCTGGGCCACGACCTCCATCGGTGACGTGTCCAGGGTGGGGTTGTGCTCGTTCCACAGCGCGATGGTCTGTGTTCGAAGCGACGGCTCGGCCATCCCCACCACCTTTGTTAACCAGTGAACAAATCTGTTAGGTTGCGAGCCTACCCGCGGTTCCGGGCTAGAGCAGTGCCGACCTATGCCTCCTGGTGCGTGGCCGGGCGGTTGGATCACCAGCTCCGCAGTCGGGCGCAGGCGCTGCTCGGAAACCGTGAGCGTCAACATGATCGACCTGTCGGCCCTGATCGATGCACGTCGGCGAACAGGGGCGGGGTGGTCTGGAGGGGGAGTTGTAGTGGAGCACGATGTTGTAGTGATCGGCGGCGGAGCTGCGGGGCTCAGCGCCGCGACGGTTCTTGCCCGGGCTCGTCGCCGGGTGACCTTGATTGATGCCGGCGAGCCTCGAAACGCCCCGGCACAGCATGTGCACGGCTTCTTGTCCCGGGACGGGATGGCGCCGGCGCAATTGCTCGCGATCGGTAGGGCCGAGCTGGCGGGGTACGGCGGGCAGGTTGTGCAGGCTCGGGCGGTGGCAATCGAGCAACTCGGTAGCGGAGGGTTCGTCGTGCGGTGTGACGGGAGCCCCGATCTCACAGCGCGTGGCGTTGTCGTGGCGACGGGCTTGCGCGACGAACTGCCCGAGATCCCTGGCCTGCGTGAACGGTGGGGCGTCGACGTACTGCACTGCCCGTACTGTCACGGATACGAGGTGCGCGACATGCCGCTCGCGGTGCTCGGTGGTGACAACCGGCCGTTCACGCTGCACCAGGCGTCGCTGGTGCGACAGTGGTCCTCGGACGTGGTCTTCTTCCCGAACCGGATCGTCCTGAGCGTCGAGGAACGTACTCGGCTGTCCGCTCGAGGGATCCGTATCGTCGAAGGCGAGGTCGCCGGCCTGGTGGTGAGGGGCCACCAGTTGAGCGGTGTCGAGCTTGCCGATGGCCAGATCGCACCGAGGTCGGCGGCGTTTGTCGGTCCGCGTTTCGTGCCCCGCGACGAGCTCCTGACCGGCCTGGGTTGTGAAGCGGGCGAGGACGGGTGGGTGAGCACCGATCCCACAGGCCACACGAGCGTGCCCGGGGTGTGGGCGGTGGGCAATGTCGTTGATTCGCCTGCTCAGTTGATCAATGCCGCAGGTGCCGGCACGAGAGCTGCGATTGCGCTCAACCACTTGCTCCTCGAGCAGGACGTTCAGCAAGCTGTCGCAGCGATTCCCAGCGATCACAGGTGACTGAGCGGGCAACCCTGCTTTTCGGGCTGTCCGGTGTCCGGGTCGTCGGCGTCAAACAAGAGGCGGACGGGGCTCGGGTGCTCGCGATGGCGACAGACGAGGAAGCCGCGGCGGCGGGTCCGTCTTGCTGGGTGTTCTCGACCTCGGTACAGGAACGCGTCGCGACCAGGGCGAAGGTCATTCGCTAGGGAGTATCGATGTCGCCGCGCCGAACAGGTTCAATGAGGGGAGGCGGGACGCAGAGGGTGCAGCTTCATCTCGACTACATCACGTGCAACAGGGGGAGATTCAAATGACGGATGCAGAGCTCTATGCCGGTTTCCTTCCGGAACGCTATCGATCGGCTCACCGCGAACCGGAGTCGACATGGTGGGAGTGGCGCGGTCGCCGTGTCCACATCGCACGCGCCGCTCGCCCAGATGCGCCCGTTCGTGTCATGGGAATCCACGGCGCCGGCGGCCACGCAAAGGCTCTCTGGCCCTTCGCGGCTCTCGCCGCCGACGAAGGCGTCGACATCCTTTTCCCCGACATGCCGATCTACGGGCTCACCGTCGAACCTCGACCTGGGCAGGTTCGCTACCGAGATTGGATCGACCTGCTCTGCGACTTGGTCGATGCCGAGCGGGCCTGCGATCCGCGTCCGCTGGTTCTCTTCGGAGCGAGTATGGGCGGGATGATGGCGTACGAAGTTGCAGCTCGCACAGGACAAGTCGCTGCGGTGCTGGCGACTTGCTTGCTCGATCCTGCTGATCCTGAGGCCCGCGCGGCTGTAGCCCGATGGGGAGCTGCTGGGACGGCTGCGCCGACACTTCTGCCCCCTGTTGCTCGAGTGGCTGGTGGCCTACGGCTGCCGATCAAGTGGCTTGTAGGCATGAACCGGATGAGCAACAACCCTGACCTGTCACGCTTGTGTGGGTCTGATCCACGCGGAGGTGGAGTCCGGGTCCCTCTCGGATTTCTCGCCGACTGGTTCACCTACCCGCACGCCGTACCCGAGCAATTCACCGCCGCCCCGGTCACACTTCTTCACCCCGCGTCTGACCGATGGACTCCGCCGCAGCAAAGCCAGCGATTCCTCGACCGTATCGCCGCGCCGACGCAGTCAATTCTCCTCGAGAACTGCGGGCACTTCCCAATCGAGGAACCCGGATTGACGCAGCTGACCACCGCTGCACGATCTGTGATCGCAGAAGTCGCAGAACACGCCTGACCAGATCGCCCTCACCCTGTTCTTTTGCCGTCGCGGGCCGAGGAGCAGCGCGCTGGAGCGCGGACGGAGCGCGCGTGGATGGAGAGAGCGCATGGATGGATGGAGTGTGGATGGATGGAATGGACGCGCCACGCAACGCACGCGAGGCCGTGGCCGGGCGGGCCGAGAGACCGACCGGGCGTGGAGTGCTGGACCCTGCTGGCTTGGGATTGTTGGAGGCCAGTGGATCAGATGGAATGGATGGAGCCGATGACGGGAATCGAACCCGCGTATTCAGCTTGGGAAGCTGATGTTCTACCATTGAACTACATCGGCATGCAGGGGTTTTGCCGCCAATGAGGCAGTGCAAGACCCTGCGAGCGGCAACTCTAGCAGACCGCTAACCTCTAGCTGTGCTGCTATCCGATCGCGACATCCGTTCCGAAGTTTCCACCCAGCGGCTGGGCATCGATCCGTTCGACGACTCGATGGTTCAGCCGTCCAGCGTGGACGTTCGCCTGGACCGTCTGTTCCGTGTCTTCAACAACACCCGGTACACGCACATCGACCCTGCTCAGCAGCAGGACGAGCTCACAAGCCTCGTCGAGCCGGCGGAGGGGGAGCCGTTCGTGCTGCACCCGGGCGAGTTCGTGCTCGGCTCGACGCTGGAGTTCTGCTCCCTGCCCGACGACCTGGCCGGGCGCCTCGAGGGCAAGTCCAGCCTCGGCCGTCTCGGCCTGCTCACCCACTCGACGGCCGGGTTCATCGACCCGGGCTTCAGTGGGCACATCACCCTCGAGCTGTCCAACGTCGCGAACCTGCCGATCACTCTCTGGCCCGGCATGAAGATCGGTCAGCTCTGCCTGATCCGGCTCTCCAGCCCCGCCGAGAACCCGTATGGCAGTGCCGCGGTCGGGTCGAAGTACCAGGGCCAGCGCGGGCCGACGCCGTCGAAGGCCTACCTGAACTTCGTGAAGTCCCCGACGCAGTAGCCCCGCGCCGCCGGAAAAGGGCCGGCCGCAACGCAATTGGCCGGGCCTCGCTAGTGTCCCAGGCGCATGAGGGCGAGCTGCGAGTCGTGGTTCAGGATGCGGTCGTTGCTGATCATGACCGCCGTCCCGTAGGCGTCGCGCAGGTGTCGGCTCATCGCGGGCTCGTGACCCGGCAGGGACCCGGTGAGCCCGCAGATGGTCAGCGCCCGGCCGACCAGGTCGATGAGGAGCGTCGAGGCGCTCGCCTTCACCGCGCTGAATTCCAGCAGCACCCCGACCGTCGACATCGCGGCCGGGTTCTTCGCGAGGGACTCGAACCGTGCGGCCGCCCCGAAGACCGTGTCGACGAGCTGCTGGTGCGCGATCACCAGCTCGGCGAGCCGGATCGAGCCGAGGGGCGCCGGGCCGGCCGAGCGGCGTCGGGCCGTCTGCACCGATTGCCTGGCCCGCAGCAGGGCCGCGTCGGCGATCCCGAGGCACGCGGCGGACCAGAGCACGTGCGACGCCGGGAGCATCGTCTGCGCCGAGATCTCCGCGTACGGATCGTCGAGCAGCGCGCCGGAGCCGGTGTCGACGGCGAGGCGGAAGCCGGGACTCCTGGTGCCGCGGAAGCCGATCGTGTGCCAGGTGCCGACCGGGGTCAGCCTCATCTCCGACCTCGGGCAGGCGAGCAGGACCTGATCGTTCGGCGCGCCGGCCGGGGTGCGGCGGGCGGTCACCAGCACCACGTCGGCGTACCCGCCGTACGAGATGACCGGCGCCGTCTTCGCCAGGCGGACGCGGTCGCCCCTGTGCTCCACCGCGCAGCCGCTGGAACGGACTCCGCCGCGGACGTCGATCTCGGTGGTGGCGGAGGTGAGCAGCAGCTGGTGCTCGGCGATGGCGGCGAGCAGCGCGCGCATCGACGCGCTGCGACCGTGCCGGACGACGCTGAGCACCTGTGTCTGGTGCATCGCGAAGATCATCGCGGACGAGCCGCACGACCGGCCCAGCGCGCGGGTGATCGCGGCGAGCCGGGTCAGCGAGAGCCCGGCGCCGCCGAGGTCGGTCGGCACCGCTGCGCCGAAGAGCCCGGCAGATCTGAGCGCGGCGACGGATTCCGCCGGGAACCGCCCCTCGCGATCGACCTCGTCCGCCCACACCGCGGCGACCCGCACGCATTCATCGAGACCGCGATGGGCGCCGACGGGCGGCGCGGTGTCCCTGCTCCGAACACTGGGACGGTGTGGATCCACCACTGTCGCAGCCGAACCTGTGCCTGTGCGGGGCGAATCCCGGCGCGTCGGGTCGAGAATCTCGGTGTCGAACTCGTCCTGCCCGATGCGGATGGATGCCGGCACCGAACCCCCTATCACCTGAACTCGTGCCGGTGGCCCGAAGTGGGACCCAGCCGGCGCACGATCTCCCTCCGGAGCGCCGCCGTGAACCTTATCGATCGGTACTGACCCCGTGTTAGCGCTCAAGCGGGATGTGGCGGAGGTTACCTCTCTCAATGCGCCGCCGGCGCGCGGTCGGCTGGGTTAGGGTGCTGGCGGATGACGTGGATTGAATGCTGGGGGGCAACCATGACGTCAGGGGAGATGGCGGTCGACACCGCCGCATTGGCACGGCTCGCGGGGGCGCTGGAGTCGGCGGCCGGGGCCATCGAAAAGATCGACACAGCGCCCGCGTTTCGGGGCACGGCCGAGGGGCTCGCCGGGTCTGCCACCGCCGCTGCCTACGCCGCTGGGGCCGACCTGATCGAGGCCGGCGTGCGCGCGATCGGGTCGAGGGTCCGGGTGATGTCTCAGATCGCGGCCGCCAACACCGCTCGGTACGACGACGCCGAGGCCAGGAACAGGAGCCTGCTCGCCCCGGCCTGGGGCGGCTGATGCGCCCCGCGCTCACCCAGCTTCGGGGCTGGAATCCGCAATGCCTCAACGGTTCCGCCGATGAGCTCGCCCGCGCCGCCGCCGAGCTGGACGAGCAGATCGCCCTCGTGGTCCGCGGCGTCGACGGTGTCCTCGACATCTGGCACGGCGACGCGGCACGCGGTGCCTGGGACCGCGCGGTGGAGGAACGGTCCGCGGGCAACAGGATCGCGATGGCTTTGCTGGAGACCTCCTCGTCGCTGCGGCGCGGCGCGGCGACCATCGAATCCGCTGCCGCGCACGCCATCGCGGTGATCGACGGCGCGCTCGGCGAGGGCTTCGCGGTGTCCGACGAGGGTGCCGTCACCGCGCCCGCGGCCGGTCCGGGACTGACCGTCGCCGCGGCAGGCGACGCCGCCCTCGCGCAGCGCGTCCTCGATGCCCGGGCACGGGAGCTCGCCGACGACATCGCCCGGGCGCTGGACGAGGTCGCGCTCGCCGACAGCCGCACCGCCGCCACGCTGACCGACTGCCTGGCGGACTTCGACCAGGTGCCCGGGGAACCGTCGCCGGGCCCGCGCGTCCAGGACATCGTCGACGGGCGATCCGTCCTGCCCGCCGGCGCGGCGGAGCTCCACGAGTTCTGGACGAGTCTGGCCGGCGAGGAGAAGGACGCGCTGTTCGCGCACGACCGGGAGGTCGGCAACCGCGACGGTCTCCCGGCCGCCGACAAGGATCGCTACAACCGGATGCACCTCGAGGACCTGCAGACCCGGGCGGCGGCGGCGCTCGACGCGGTGGACGCGCGGCATCCCGGATGGGCGGCGGGGGAGCAGGCGCCCACCCAGCCGGCGTCCAACTCCCGCGACGAGAAGGCGTGGAAGGCCTGGGCCGAGTACAACGCCTGGCGGGGCGAACGCGAGCAGCTGCGGACGAAAACCGACGAGTTCGGGGCCGTGCGCCGCGCCATCGACTCGGGGTCGGCGCCGCCGAGACTTCTCATGGGCATCGACGGCGACGGGCGCGCGGCGATCGCCCTCGGCAACCCCGACCTCGCCGACAACGTCGCCACTCTCGTGCCGGGCACCGGCTCACGCCTCGCCGGCATCGGGGGCGACATCGGCCGGTCCGCCCGCATGCTCGACGCCGCGACCCGCGCCGATCCGCTCGGCACGACCGCCATCGTCACCTGGTACGGCTACAACGCGCCGCAGAGCATTCCTGAGGCCGGGCTCGACAGGTTCGCCGAGCGGGGCGCGCCCCGGCTGGACAGCTTCCAGGACGGACTGCGGGCCGCGCACCAGGGGCAGGCGGCGCACCAGGTGATCGTCGGCCACAGCTACGGGAGCACCGTGATCGGAACGGCCGCTGTCGGCGGCCGATCGCTTGACGTCGACGACCTGGTCTTCGTCGGCAGCCCCGGGGTCAACGCGGAGCACGTCTCGGAATTGCATCTCGACGGCGTCAACGCGGGTGACGTCGGCGCGCACGTGTACTCGACCGCCGCCCGCTGGGACCCGGTGCCCTACCTCGGGGACGCGACGCTGGCCGGCAGGCACGTGCACGGCACCAATCCGACCGACCCGGACTTCGGGGGTCGGGTGTTCGCCAGCGACCCGGGTGATCCGGGCCCGCTCCTCGGGGCCAATCCCCGGGTCCACAGCGAGTATTGGGACCTGCGGAATCCGTCGCTGGAGGGCATGGGACAGATCATCGCCGGCTTGGGAGGGCCCTCGTGAGGCCCGGGATCGCACCGAGAACCCGCATGACACGGGTGCTGGCGGCGGGTGCGCTCGCGCTGCTCGCCGCCGCCTGCAGCTCAGACGAGGAGCCCGACATGGACACCGCACTGACCGAGGGCGCCGCGTCCGCCGCGCTGGTCGAGCACTTCGCCGAGGCCCTTGCCGCGCTGCCCGAGGGCGCCAGTTTGACTCTGGCGCATCCCAGTTCGCCCGTCGGTGCGTTCAACCCCGGCGGCGTCACGCCCTGCGACGACAACGGCGGCGACGGCGCAGGCCCGGTCTTCCTCACCCTCAACTACTGGGCGAGCGGGATCCAGGAGGGCGGCGCCGCACAGAACCTGGACGCGATCGCCGCCCACTGGGAGGGTCTCGACCGTCCGCTCGTCCGCCGATCGACGGGCGGTGGCCGGACCGCGGTCGCGACCATGCCCGACGGATCCGCGATCGTTGCTCACGACAACGGCCGGGGCAGCCTGTCGGTCTCGGGCACCTCCGCCTGTTTCCCGCGCGCCAACGCGGGTTCCGCCGACCAACCCGAGGTCATCGACCGCCCCTGACCGGCCGCTCGGCCGCCGTCGCCGGATGTACACCTGCTGTTGCCGCGACCCTTGCGCCGGGTATCCGCTGCGCTAACCCTGGGCGCCTATCAACTACCTATGCGCTGCACCGTTTTCGGAACCGGCTATCTCGGAGCCACGCACGCCGCCTGCATGGCCGAGTTGGGACACGAGGTGCTCGGGGTCGACATCGACCCGGGCAAGGTGGCCAAGCTCTCCGGGGGAGAGGTGCCGTTCTACGAACCCGGCCTCGCGCAGGTCCTCAAGCGGAACATCGACGCCGGCCGGCTGCACTTCACCACCTCCTACCCCGACGCCGCCGCGTTCGCGGACCTGCACTTCCTCGGGGTGGGCACCCCGCAGAAGAAGGGCGAGTACGGCGCCGACCTGCGGCACGTGCACTCGGTGATCGACACCCTCGCCCCGCTGCTGGACCGGCCCGCCGTGATCGTCGGCAAGTCGACAGTCCCCGTCGGCACCGCGGCCGAACTGGGGGCGCGGGCCCGCGAACTCGCGCCCGCAGGCGCGGAGGTCGAGGTCGCGTGGAACCCCGAGTTCCTGCGCGAGGGCTTCGCCGTCGAGGACACCCTGCGGCCCGATCGCCTGGTGCTCGGGGTCGACCCCGCCCGCCCCGGGCGCGCCGAGGCGCTGATCCGTCGGTTGTACGCGCGCCTGATCGAGGACGAGGTGCCGTTCCTGCTCACCGACCTGCCGACCGCGGAGCTGGTGAAGGTGTCCGCGAACGCCTTCCTCGCGACCAAGATCTCCTTCATCAACGCGATCTCCGAGGTGTGCGAGGCGACCGGCGCCGACGTCACCCAGCTCGCGGACGCGCTCGGCTACGACGCCCGGATCGGGCGCCGCTTCCTGAACGCGGGACTGGGCTTCGGCGGCGGGTGCCTGCCGAAGGACATCCGGGCGTTCATGGCGCGGGCGGGCGAACTCGGCGCCGATCAGGCGCTGACCTTCCTGCGCGAGGTGGACAGCATCAACATGCGCCGCCGGACCAAGATGGTCGAGCTGGCGACCAGGGCCTGCGGCGGCTCGCTGCTCGGCGCGAACATCGCGGTCCTCGGCGCGGCGTTCAAGCCGGAGTCCGACGACGTCCGGGACTCGCCCGCCCTCAATGTGGCGGGGATGATGCAGCTGCACGGCGCGGTGGTGAGCGTGTTCGACCCCAAGGCGCTCGACAACTCCCGCCGGCTGTTCCCGACGCTGAACTACGCGACCTCGGTCGAGGAGGCGTGTGACAACGCCGATGCGGTGCTGCTCGCCACCGAGTGGGACGAGTTCAAGGCGCTGCGTCCCGCGGACCTGGCGGAGACGGTGCGATCGAAGGTGCTCATCGACGGCCGCAACTGCCTCGATCCCGCTGAGTGGGCGGCCGCCGGGTGGACCTACCGGGGCCTCGGCCGCAGCTGAGGGGCATGAGCCGGACAGTCGGCCGGATCGTCGTCCAGTGCATCTCCGCGCGGAGGATGCAACTGGACACTCGTTCGTTATGCTCACGTGGTCCAAGTGCGCGCGATTCGAGCGTCGGCTGCGTGCAACCCCGATTTAAGGCGGCTCGATGAGTGCGGTTCTGGGTGTGTCGGTGGGGTCCAGCGCCGTGCGGATGGCGCGTCCCGACGTTGCCTCCCGCCGCGGACCGGGCGGGGTCGAGGCGTTCCAGCGCCAGGTCATCGCGACGGTGCCGCACCGCGCCGAGGAGACGGCCGCCCAGTCCATCGGGGTCCTGCTCGCGCAGGGCGGCGAGACCGTCGGCGCCACCGGGGTCGCGTACGCCACACAGCGCCAGGCCGACGCGATGCAGCAGGCGATGGCGCGCCAGCGCCTGCACAACTACCAATTGATCCCCGCGAGCACGGCCGCGATCGCGCGGCTGGAGGCCACCGGGGAGATCTACGACTACCGGACGCTGGTCCTCTACGACCTGGGCAGCTCCGGCCTGACGGTCAGCGTGGTGGACCGGGCCTCGGGGGAGGTGCTGGCCACCGAGCGCAGCACCGAGATCGCGGGCGACTACTTCGACTGGCTGATCAGCGAACACCAGGCGGGCGCGCAGGGCATCGTCTCGCCGGTGGGCGCCGACGAGGCGACCGCGTTCAACGAGCGGTGCCGCTTCGCGAAGGAGCAGCTCTCCGCCAGCGAGGCGATCGCCGTGCCGAGCGAGGCCGGGTTGATCCTGCTCTCCCGGGAGACCTTCGAATCGATGATCGTGGTGCCCGTCGAGGGTTCTGCGCGGTTCGCCCGCGGGGTGATCGCGGCGTCCGGCCGGTATCCCGATGCGGTGGTCCTGCTCGGCGGCGGCGCGCACATCCCGCTCGTCCAGTCCATCCTGCGTACCTGGCTCAACCTTCCGACGGTGGTGCCCGCCGAACCGGAGATGGTGACGGCGCAGGGCGCGGCCATGCTGGCGACACCGGTCTCGGTGCCGGAGCCCCAGCGGATCCTCACCGATGCCCCGAGCCCGCGCCGGACCCGCGGCGCGTCCCGGCGTCAGCTCGCGATCGCGGGGGCTGCGGCCGCCGGTCTGGTCGTCGTCGCCGGTATCGGCCTGTCCATGGGGCGCGACGGTGCCAACACCACCCAGGGCGAGGGCCGCGCGACGGCCGTGACCGAGGACCGCGAGACGCCGTCCACGACGTCGGCGCCCCCGACCACCACGACGACACCACCGCCGTCGACGCCCTCGCGTGCCCCTGCGCCGCCGCCCACCACAGAGTCGTCATCGGCGAACCCGGCGCCGCCGGTTCCTGGCCCGCCGCCGCGGCGCTACCTGAACCTGCCGGACCCCATCCAGATCGAGGTGCCGCCGGGCGTCGAGCTGCCGCCGGGCATGGTCCGCTGACGCCGGACGCCGAGCACGCCGCGAGGCGGCGCCCCGGCCGGGGCGTCAGCGCGCGTGTCTTCCCCCCGACCGCCCGGTGACCGCGGCGCCGGACCGCGGCGGGCGGGCCAGCATCACCGCGATCGCCGTGGTGAGCGGGACGGACAGGGCCAGCGCGATGCCGCCGACCGAGGAGCGCACGATCTCGATCGCGACCGCGTCACCGAGCAGCACATCGTTGATCGAGCGGCCCGCCACGCTGAAGAGCAGCAGCAGCGGCAGCGCGCCGCCTGCGTAGGCCAGCACCAGGGTGTAGACGGTGCTGGCGATGTGATCGCGGCCCACGCGCATCGCGGAGCCGAAGATCTGGCGGCGGGTGGCCTCGCGCTCGATGCCCGCGAGCTCGAACGCCGTCGAGGCCTGGGTGATGGTGACGTCGTTGAGCACACCCAGCGAGCCGATGATGAACCCGGCGAAGAGCAGGCCGGTGATGCTCACGTGCTCGATGTAGGTCTGCACGTTGGTGTTCTGTTCCTCGGACAGCCCCGTCAGGTGTGTCATCTCGATCGTGACCCACGACAGCAGCGCGGCCAGCAGCATCGACGCCAGGGTGCCGAGCAGGGCCGAACTGGTCCGCAGGCTCACCCCGTGCGCCAGGTACAGCACCGCGTAGAGGATGGCGGCGCCGCCGACGAGGGCGACCGGGATCGCGGGCTGGCCGTCGAGCAGGGCGGGCAGCATGAACCCGACGAGCACGCCGAAGGCGACGAGGAGCCCGATCAGGGCGCGCACGCCCCGCCAGCGGGCGACCGCGGCGATGACGATCACGAACGCCGCGACGATCAGCAGCAGTGGGAGCCCGCGGGCGAAGTCCTCGAATGAGTACATGGTGGCGCCGGACGGATCGGTCTGGCGCACGAGCCGGATGCTGTCCCCGACACGCAGATCCGGCTGCCCGGGGCCGGGCCCGATCTCCAGCAGCGTCGTCGTGCCCTCGTTCGGGCCGGATTCGATGTCGATGAGGCTGCGCTGGCAGTGGTAGGAGTCGTTCGGCGGAGGCTGCGGCGAACCCGTGAAGGGCCTACCGGCGGAGGCGCTTCCGCACGGCCCGATGTCCTGCAGCGTGACGGTGCCCGCCTCGGTGACGACGGCGCCGCCGCCGGAGGTCTGGAAGGGCAGCGGGATGTCGATGCTGCGGCTGCTCGGCCACAGGACGACCGCGCCTGCGAGCACCGCGATGCCGATCGCGACGAGCAGTCCGACGACCACGCGGGCCGCGACCGGGCCGACCGGGATGGGACCGCTGTGGCCGTGGCCGTGGCCGTGGCCATGTCCGTGGCCGTTTCGCAGCTCTGTCACGTTGGCCTGCTCGCCCGGATGGTGGCCGCGCGGCCCTGTCGACGCATCCGGCCAGGGTACCGACCTCGGGTGGACGGAAGATCGAGCCGCTCCGGCGCACGAGCGTCACCTGGAACGGCTCGGTGCCCGACGGCGATGTACCCGGTGACCGCTGATGCCGACGATGGGGGAACCGCACTGTGGACGTACCCACGCGAACCTGGGTGAGCGCGGTGGCCCTGGTACTTCCGGCTCTGGCCGTGTCCACCGCGTGTGGAGCGCCGGACCCGGATCACCCTGCCGGGGAGGCGCACGGGTTGCGGTGTCAACAGTTCGAGTCGTTCTCGGGGCGGCTCCTCGTCGGCGATTCGCCGTCGCTGCCGACCGTCCCCGACGTGGTGCCCACCCTGCCCACCGTGCCCGACGTGGTTCCCGTGGAACCAGGGGCGCAGCCATCGCCCGCGCCCGTTCTACCCACCCTGGATTCGATCGAGATCGAACCGACCGCCGCCGCGGACACCATCGTGTTCGGTCTCGGCGGAGATGGATCGATGGGGTGGAGCGCCCGCTTCGTGCAGATGCCGCTCCTGCACGGCACGGATGAACCGGTGTCGATCTCGGGTGCGTGCGTTCTGCAGATCGACCTGACCGGCGTGGACTCGAACATCGACTCGTTGCGGCGCGAGGTGCCGATGCGGATATCGCCCGAGGGCGAGGCGTCTTCCGTGGTCGAGGTTCTCGGCTACCCGAGCGGCAGCGCGCTGGTGCAGTCCTTCGTGGGAACACGGAGCGGTACGCCCACGGTCACGGTCGAAGCGTCGGTCGACCGCACCGCCATCACCGTCGCGATTTCGTCCTGAGAATGTTGCCTCTGTGTGGCTTTTTTGTGGCTTCGTGTGCTTCAATTGTGCCGCGTACGCGATGCGGAAACACGCCGAAATCAGCGCTGGGGAGCGCCTACTCGGTGGGGAGATCCGGGAGCGCGAGTGGTCAGCGCCGAATTCGGGGAAGTTTTGCAGCGGTGGCGGGGAACAGGGGGGTGTGTCCCCGCCACCGACCCGATTGCCCACAGGGGGGGGAGGGGCAATCGGGCTTGCTGGACACACAAGGTGTCTTGTGTGAATGTACATGGCGCGGATCTGGCTGTCATCGTGGGGGGTAGTCGGCCGTCCAGTTAGCCTCCGGGGCCTACCGCGAGCCCCGTTCGATAGGGTTCGCCGGTGGCCCGATCACTGGAAGTCGCGCGCAGGCGGGTGGACGCGTTCATGGATGCGCTGCCCATCGAGCGGCCCTGGTCCTTCGACGATTTCATCGGCTGGATGGAGGCCGAGCGCGGGCGACCGATCCGGTTGGAGCCGGTCGACGCCGCAGTGATCAGGGGCGCTCCATGCGGGTTGTGGATCGGTCGCGAACACGACGATGTCGTAATGTACGCCGCAGATGCCTCGGTCTACCTGCGAAGGCACATCATCTACCACGAACTGGCCCACATCCTCCGCGGCGATTCCGGCCTCAACGTCGACCTGACGACGCTGCAGAAGCTGGCCCCCGACGTGCGGCCCGAGACAGTGCGCTCGCTGCTCGGCCGGGCTGCCTACGACGACGAGGTGGAGCAGGAAGCCGAGCTCCTCGCGACGCGGCTGTTCCTGGCCGACTCGGGCGCGGTGAGCGCGCGATCCAAGGCCGGCGCCAAGCAGTCGGTGCGGGTGTCGCGGCTGAACAATGTGGTCTGGAGCCGAAGCTGACCTCCACCATGCCCGCGGCGATCATGTGGCCGCTGCTGATCGGCATCTGGGTGATCACGCTGATCCGGTTGGCCGTGATGCGGGAGGCACTGGCGCAGCGCCGGATCAATCTGGTCCTGCTCTTCTGGGCGGTGCCGGCGGCCCTGCGGGTGCCGGAGGTCCAGTCCGCCCTCGCGCCACATCTCACCGACATCGCGGTCATACGGCCGTTGACGCACCTCTGCGTGATGCTCGCAGGCGCCGCCATCCTCGGCCTTGCCACAGCGCTCAACGAGGGTGCGGACGAGCCGTACTGGCGTCAGCCGGCGGTGTACGCGATCACGCTCGCGCTGGGCGTCTCGCTGCTGATGCTGAGTCAGAAGTCCCGGGATGCCGGCCTCACGATCGAGGCGGCGGGCGGCTGGCAGTGCGCGGTCTACTTCGTCTTGTACTCGATCCCGATTGTCGTCGCGGTGTGTGTGGCCCTGGTGATCTGTTACGAGTTCCTGCGGTCCGGACCCGGCTGGCTCGAGTTGGTAATGATCGTGATTGTGGGCGTGATGTGCATGTTCTCCCTGGTGGACAACGTCGCGAGGCCGGTCGCGGCCTTCTTCTCGGCCGCCCAGGTGGACAACGCGTTGACGAGGTGGCGGGCCGGATCCAACGACGTCCTCTTCCTCCCTGAGGTGGCCCTGATCGCCGTGGTCAGCATGGTGCCCGTCGTCGCGATGTGGATGCGCCGACGGGAACTGCGTCAGCTCGAACCGATGTGGTCGACGCTGACGGCCGCGGTACCCCAGGTGGTCCTGCCGGCATCAGGGTTCGAGGAGCGTCTGCACCGGACGGTCGTCGAGATCTGGGACGCCACCATGCAACTGCAGCCGTACACCTCGGCCGCCGTCGACGCGGATCTGGAGGATGAGCTGGAGCGCCGCGGGCTGGACGGCGACACCAGGTCGGCGGTCCGCCGGTCGGTACAGCTGCTGCGCGCCTGCGAGCGGAAGCGGACCGGGGGTCCCCCGCTGGAGGCGACGGGCGCGGGGGAGGCGGACACCCCGCACGACGACCTCGTCGACGAGACACGCGCGCTGCTGCGCCTGGCCCGCAGCTGGCGGCTCGCCGCGACCATCGCGCACCAGACCGGCTCCCGAGCAACCGAACCGAGCGAGGCCCGAGGCCTTCGCCGCCCCGACACCCGAGAGAGGAGCGCGGTCCCCGGCCCACCAGTGGTGAGCGCGGGTTCTGCCATCTGATGGAGACACGACCGATCCCGCACCCACCGCGCCGAGTCCCCCTCGTGGGCGACATCCTCGGGATGGACCGCAGCGCCCCCAGTCAGCGCACGCTGTGGCAGCATCAGCGGCTCGGACCGATCTATCAGCGTGTCATCGTCGGCACCAAGCTCACGTTCGTGACCGGTTCGGAGTTGGTCGAGGAGATCAACGACGAGAAGCGGTTCCGCAAGCACGTCGGCCGGCCGCTGGAGAAGCTGCGGACCATCGTCGCCGACGGCCTGTTCACTGCGTTCCACCACGAGCCGAACTGGTCGAAGGCGCACAACATCCTGATGCCGGGCTTCACCAGGGAGGCGATGCGCGGCTACCACCAGACGATGCTGGAAACCACCCGCGAGCTGATCGGCCGCTGGGACGAGCACGCCACCACGGAGTTCGTCGACGTGCCCGCGGAGATGAGCAAACTGACGCTCGAGATGATCGGCCGCGCAGGATTCGGGTACAGCTTCGACTCGTTCGGCAGCGCGCACGGCGATCAGGAGGACCCGTTCGTCGGCGCGATGCTACGGGCGCTGCGGCACGCGGAACAGACCGCGATCCCGATCCCGTTCCGCTCGCTGTTCGCGGGCAAGGCCGAGCGGCAGAACGACGCCGACATCGCGTACGTGGCCGGCGTCGTGGACGAGGTGATCGCCGAGCGGCGCGCCAGCCCCGACGAGACAAGTCGCCCCGACCTGCTGGACCTGATGCTGGATTCGGCCGACCCCGAGACGGGCGAGCGGCTCGACGAGGTGAACATTCGCAACCAGGTGCTGACATTCCTCGTCGCGGGGCACGAGACCTCGGCCAATGCCCTGGCGTTCGCGCTGCACTTCCTGGCGCAGAACCCGGAGATTGCGTCCAGAGCGCGGGCCGAGGTGGAGTCGTTGTGGCCCGGCGCCGATCGGCCGGAGGTCTCCTTCGAGCAGGTCGCGAAGCTGCGCTACGTGCGCCGGGTGGTGGACGAGACGATGCGTCTGTGGCCGACCGCTCCCGGCTACTTCCGGGAGGCAGTCGCCGACACGACGATCGGCGGTGACAGCGATGGTGGGGGTTACGGGTTCGCGGAGAACGACTGGGCGTTCGTACTGGTGCTCGGTCTGCACCGCGATCCGGTCTGGGGGCCCGACGTCGAGACCTTCGACCCGGACCGGTTCCTACCGGAGAAGGTGCGGTCCCGCCCCGGCCACGTCTACAAGCCCTTCGGCACCGGGCTGCGGGCGTGCATCGGCCGGCAGTTCGCGCTGCACGAGATGGTGCTGGCGCTGGCGCTGCTCGTGCAGCGCTACGACCTCGAGCCGGAACCCGGCTACCAGCTCAGGGTCAAGGAGCAGCTCACCCTCAAGCCGGATGGGTTCCGGCTGCGGGTGCGCCGCCGGGTCCGTCCGTGACATCCCCCGTCGCTCCGCTCGCCCCGCCGAGCCGCGCCAGCAACCCGATCAGTTCCTCCATTGCCTGACGGGGCAGCGCCCCGCCGGCCGGGTCGGGGTCGGTGAGCGAGCGCATCGACAGGCTCCTCACCCCGGCGTCGCGGGCGCTGATGCAGAGCCGGACCTGGGTGTCGACGTACCCGTAGTCGCTGCCGGACAGGTACGCCCGTGAGACCTCGAAATGGTCGGCAACGGCATCGCGGAGGTCGAGGGGCGGATCGGCGAGGCTGCCGTCGCGGATGGACTTGACCATCCGCGGCTCGACGGGGCGCCGGAGTCGGTCGCCCAGCGCCAGCGCGACCTCCTCGTTCGTCTGCTCGGGGTCGCCGCGCCGGTGTCCCCACTCGAACAACCGGTTGACTCGGGTGGACAGGGGAATCGGCTGTACGTCCGCGTGGGTCATGCGTCTGCTCCTCGTCGTGCCTGCCACCGTCGGCGGAACCTCGAATCGAGGTCGGCGTCCGCGTCGATCGGCCGGCCGGCCAGCCACCGGCGGTAGAGCCGTTCCTCGGCGTCGGCCGGATCCTCACCGACAGGTTCGTCGAGGTGGTGGCCGAAGGCGAACTCGATCAGGGCGGGCACAGGGATGCCAGGGCCGCCGTTGCGCTCGAGCATGTCGGTGACATACACGCCGGTGATCCGGGAGATGGCCGCGTTGAGTGCGTCGGTGGCCTTGTCGAACTCGTCCTCGGTGACCTCGGACCACCGGCCACGGAACGAATTGAGCGTGGCGTGCGGGGCCAGGAGGTCGGCGATCATCTCGACCGACACCGCGACGGAGTCGGGCCCGAACTCGGTGGCACCGCGCGGCCTGCCCGGGGCGCGGTCGGGCTCGGTCTCGAGCGGGTCGGGGACGCCGCCGAGCAGGGTGCGGGCGGCGCTGCCCGCGGCCCAGTTCAGTCCGGTGTCGAGGCGTCGGAGGGTGCGCTGGCTGGGCTCGGGGCCGGTGCCGTTCTCGGCCCGCGTCTGGGCCGCGTCGGACGGGCCACCCGCGGCCCGGACCTCGTCCTGGGTCAGGTTCAGGGCGCGGCGGCGTTCGGAGACGAATCTGCCGAAGCGCGCTCTGCTCTCGGAGACCATGAGTGCACCCTATGTTGTCTGGGTCACCCAACCAACATCGAGACCATTGCTTTGTCGCTTGTTTGTGGCTTTTGGCGGAGCCTGATTCAGAAGCTTTCGCGGTGCACGGCCTCGGAGAGCGGCCTGCCGTCCCGCCAGCCGAAGCGCACCAGGTCGGGGGTCTCCTGGAACTCCGACACCGGGCCGACGCACAGCCAGGCGATGGGCCGCACCGGGGACGGGATCCCGACCAGCTCGGTGAGGTAGTCCTCCTCGTAGAACGAGACCCAGCCGACGCCGATGCCCTCGGCGACCGCGGCCAGCCAGATGTTCTGGATCGCGAGCACCGCGGAGAACACGCCGGTGTCCTCGACGGTGTGCCTGCCGAGCACGTTCGCGCCGCCGCGGCTGGCGTCGTAGGTCACCACCACGCCGGTGCCGGACTCCTGGATGCCCTCGATCTTGATCGGGTCGAAGGTGGCGCGGCGCTCCGGCGGCAGCGAGTCGGCGAAGTTCCGCCTGCAGCCCGCGACGTGCTCGGCGAACGTGTCGAGCGTCTCGGGCTTTTGCACGACGACGAAATCCCAGGGCTGGGTGTTGCCGACGCTGGGCGCGCAGTGTCCGGCCTGCAGGATCCGGGTCAGCTGCTCCTCGGAGACCCGCTCACCAGTGAACTCGGCGCGGACGTCGCGGCGCATCCGGATGGCGTCGTAGACCGAGAGCGGCTCGCCGGTCATGCGATCTGTCCTGCTGGGAAAATCCGAGGTGCGCACACCCCACTGACGGTAGCCGATCCGACGTCCCGGCCGCCGCGGCGCACCCTCGACCAGTACGCACACACGGTGACGAGATCGCACACGTTCTGGGCGAAGAATGGGTGTGCGATCTCGTCAAATGCTGTGCGACGCCGGTAACGCTTCGCCTGCTCCGGTCGGTAGACCGAGTGTGAACAGGATTCGAGTTGCCTTGACACTGTTGCTCGTCGGCGTGCTGTCGCTCCTCGGTTCGGGAGTTGCGGCGGCGAACCCTCCGGGGCCGGACCCGTTGGCGGGGGTACCGGAATCGCTGCGACCGATCGCCGGTGCCGCCATCGTGTTCCTCAGCAACGTCTGGAACGCCTTCGCAGACGTGGCGAACTTCATCATGTTCGGTTCGAGCTGACGCCCGCACCGAAGCGCTCCTGCTACTGGCTGTAGCCGGCCAGGAAGTTGCCGAACCGCTCGATCGCGACCGCCAGGTCGCGGGCCCACGGCAGGGTCACGATCCGCAGGTGATCGTGGTTGGGCCAGTTGAACCCGGTGCCCTGGACCACGAGGATCTTCTCCTGCAGCAGCAGGTCAAGGACCAGCTTGGCGTCGTCGTGGATCTCGTAGACGTTGGGGTCGAGCCGGGGGAAGGCGTACAGCGCGCCCTTCGGCCGCACGCAGGTGACGCCCGGGATCATGTTCAGCCGCTCCCATGCGACGTCGCGCTGCTCGAGCAGCCGGCCGCCGGGCAGGATCAGTTCCTCGATGCTCTGGTGCCCGCCGAGTGCCACCTGGATGGCGTGCTGCGCGGGCACGTTCGGGCACAGCCGCATCGAGGCGAGCAGGTCGATGCCCTCCAGGAAGCTCGCCGCGTGGTCCTTCGGGCCGGTGATGGCCAGCCAGCCCGAGCGGTACCCGGCCACCCGGTAGGCCTTGGACAGGCCGTTGAACGTCAGGCAGAGCAGGTCGGGGGCGAGGGTGGCCAGCGAGATGTGCTTGGCGTCGTCGTAGAGGATCTTGTCGTAGATCTCGTCGGCGAGGAGCAGCAGCTGGTGCTTGCGGGCCAGCGCGACGATCTGGCTCAGCACCTCGGCCGTGTAGACCGCGCCGGTCGGGTTGTTCGGATTGATCACCACGATCGCCTTGGTGCGCGGGGTGATCTTCGATTCGATGTCGGCGATGTCCGGGTTCCAGCCGTCGGACTCGTCGCACAGGTAGTGCACCGGGGTGCCGCCCGCGAGGCTGGTCGTCGCGGTCCACAGCGGGTAGTCGGGCGCCGGGATCAGCACCTCGTCGCCGTTGTCGAGTAGCGCCTGCATCGTCATCGTGATCAGCTCGGACACGCCGTTGCCGAGGTAGACGTTGTCGACGTCGAGGTCGGGGAAGCCCGGGACCAGCTCGTAGCGGGTGACGATGGCGCGGCGGGCGGACAGGATGCCCTTGGAGTCGGAGTAGCCCTGCGCGGTCGGCAGCGCGGCGATCATGTCGCGCATGATCACGTCGGGCGCCTCGAAGCCGAACGGGGCCGGGTTTCCGATGTTCAGCTTGAGGATGCGGTGGCCCTCGGCCTCGAGCCGGGCGGCGTGCGCGTGTACCGGTCCACGGATCTCGTACAGCACGTTCTGCAGCTTCGCGGACTGGTTGAGCACGCGCGGCTGGATGTGGGTGTGGTGGGAGGGCTCCGAGACGGTCACCGGTCCATGGTGCCACCCCGGTTCAAGCGGATTTCTCCCGCTACCCCGCATGTGGCGCAGGTAACGGGCTGATCGGACGCGGTCCGCACCACGGAATCGTTGTTCGGCGGCACCAGGGGAGAGGACCCTGAAAGACGGAACGAACTCCGCACGGAACTGGCATTCCCATGAACGCACCGAGCTTTCCCCGGCCCGCGCCCGTCGACCTCGCGCACCACTCGCACCTGACGGGGATCTTCGAGCCGCAGCGGGAGGAGGTGGACGTCCGCGGCCTCGAGATCGTCGGTGAGCTGCCGTCGGACCTGCGCGGCGCGTACCTGCGCAACGGGCCCAACCCGCGGTTCGACCCGATCGGCCGCTACGTCTACCCGCTCGACGGTGACGGCATGGTGCACCGGATCGAGCTGGCGGACGGTGCCGCCCGGTACACCAACCGCTTCGTCCGGACGCCGATGGTGGTGGCGGAGGAGAAGGTCGGCCACGCGATCTGGGCAGGCGTGACCGACCTGTACACGCCGAGCGAGGCCGAGGTCGGGCCCGAGCTGGCCGGGACGCCGCGCGAACTGCCGGACATCAACGTGGTCCGGCACAGTGGTCGGCTGATGGCGATGGCCGAGACCACCAGGCCCTACCTGCTCGACCCAGCCGATCTGCGCACCCTCGGGCCGGAGAGCTGCGACGGCGCGATGGCGGTCGGCAGCACCGCACACCCCAAGATCGCCCCGACGACCGGGGAGCTGGTGTTGTTCAACTACCTGCTCGATCCGCCATACCTGACCTGGTCCGTGGTCGCGGCCGACGGATCGCTCGCCCGCCCGCCCACACCGGTCGCGGGGATGGACAAGGCGCTGATGATCCACGACATGGCCCTGACCGGGCGCTACATCGTTCTGTTGGTGTGCCCGTTGGCTTTCGACATGGCCGGCCTGCTCACCGGCGGGTCGGTACTGGACTGGCGGCCGGACGACGGCACCAGGGTGGCCCTGATCCCGCGCGACGGCGGCCCGGTCCGGTGGGCGAGCTGCGAGGCGTTCTGGGTGTGGCACTTCGCGAACGGGTTCGACCTGCCCGACGGGCGGGTGAGCGTCGACTACGCGCAATGGTCGTACCCGGGCGGGTTCGCGGACGCCGATCACCCGAACGTCGGCACGCTGATGCGGGCGGTGATCGATCCGGAGACCGGCGCGGTGCAGCGAACGGCCGTGTCGGACAGGGACGTCGAATTCCCCCGCATCGACGACCGCAGCCTCACCAGGGGCCACGGCACCGTCGCGACCGTCGGCAAACTCGCAGGCCCAGAGGGCCCGATGGATTCTCTGTGGTTCTTCGGGCCGTCGGGATCCGAGGCGCACTGGGATCCGGGCAGCCTCACGGTGGGCGAACCGGTCTTCATGCCCGGTGCGGCACACGACTACTGGGGGATGATCGGCACCGACCGAGCCGACATGTCGTCGTGGTTCTGTGTGCTCCCCGCCGAGGATCCCGGATCGGGCCCGCTCGGCAGGGCGCGATTGCCGCTCCGGGTGCCCGCCGGGCTGCACGGGGCGTGGTTGCCCGCGTGATGTGTCGATATCGCGGTCGCTGATAGATTCTGCGCGGGAGCGCGTCGAATGGGCGTGCAGGGGTAATGCGCGGGGGCGAAATGGCAGATTTCAGAGTCAATCCGGATGACCTGGATAAATTCGCAGCAACATTGGCTGATCTGGCCACACAGGCATCGCAGGCCGAGGAGTACCTGAACAAATGGCTCCAGATCGGATACGCCGAGGGTCGTCTCTTTGCCCCTGTGGTCGAGAAGATCTCGGATGTGCTGTCGACGTTGACGCCTGCCTACGCGACTCTGACGACGCTGAGTGGTGACGCGGGCAACGAGCTCGGCCGAGCCGCTAATTCGTACCGCGTCACGGATGTTAATACCGCAGGGCAACTCGACGCTACGTATCAGGAGTCGTGATGCCTCCAAACCCGATCGAGCATCTCAAAGATCCCGCATCCATGGATCCCGTACCGGACCTGGTGGAGAACATCCTCGGCGCATCCCAGTACATCAGCGTGTCGTACTGGCTGGGTCAAGCGGCCGCATTGGCGACAGGCACCAACCCATGGGAGTGGGTGGCAGAGCAGTTTGCGGGGGACTGGGAAGCCGTCAACAAAGCGGGACAAGCGCTGTCGAACCTCGACGAGTTCAACCGCAGCTACGCTGCCGCAGTCCGCATCGGGATGGAGGGTGTTGACCACTCGTGGGATGGGCATGCAGCCGACGCGGCGGCCGAGTACTTTTCGCGGTTCAGTGGTTCTGTGAACGGCCAGGCACATGTCATTGGTGAGATCGGCGACCAATTGAAGATGATGTCGACCGGAATGTATGAGACGGCGCAGGCCATCAAGGGCTTGTGGGAGTTCTTATTGGATCTACTCATCGCAGCTGCCCTGGAGATGGCAGCTGCGGCCGCGACAGGGGTGACCGTCATCGGTCCGGTACTCGCGGGAGCCGCGGCGGTCGCAACGATCGCCAAGGCGATGGGCGTGTGGGGCGAGGTATTGACTCTCCATTCGAATACTTGGAATGCCGCACAAGGCACGATTGGGGTCATCGCAGGCAGTCTCGGTGGCTTGCAGGACTTGGAGGCCAATGTCCTTCCCACACGCTCCTATGATCACCCGGGGGTTTGAATGAACTCTGAAACTGACATACCTGTGGATATTGCCCGGGGTGATCGTGGACTTTCGTCCCACCTGAAGGCCTGCATGCAACTCCTTGCAGAACGGAGTGAGGACGCCGAGTTCAAGGCGGCCATCGCAGATGCGGTCGCGGGCAAGCGAAGCCTGCGGGACTTGGTTGGGTCGGATTCATTCGAGCGGGTTCTCAGCCCATTGGTCGATTCCTTCGCTGAGCAATACCGTGAGCTCAGTGACACCGATCGAGAGGCGATGGCGGTGGAAGGTCAACGTCAACTCGATCGGCTCGGCGCGACTTCACCGAATCTTGAACCTGCGGACGAGGATGAAGGCTATGGGTCCCGTGGAGTTTTGAGCTCGGATTGGTAGAAGGTCTCAGCAAGTTCGAATGGCTAATGCGTGAATGAACTTGGGGTCCGGGTGTTCCACGATGAGCCCTGAGCCATCGGCGGCAGCGTGAGTTCCCGTCAATCTGGGCAGCGAGCCGAGGACGAATGGAACCACTGAACCCAAAAAAAGGGCCAGCCCGATCAGAAATGGCCAGATCAGGCTGGGGCTCGCATCGCCCGTCGCGCGGATCAAGACCACAGCGATCAGTGCCAGCAGACCCGACGCGAGCATCAGCAAGAACGATCCGAAATAGACGCGGCGGCGG
Source organism: Rhodococcus sp. OK611 (assembly GCF_003050885.1). NCBI lineage: Bacteria > Bacillati > Actinomycetota > Actinomycetes > Mycobacteriales > Nocardiaceae > Rhodococcus > Rhodococcus sp. OK611. The sequence goes on along the minus strand of NZ_QAOZ01000008.1, from coordinate 4,793 downwards.
AGATCGCATTGCCGGCACAGCGGCCAACGGGCCTTCACGAGGACAGCGTGCTGAGAATCCTCCGACACGCCGGCGGCCGTCGAGAAGATATTCGCGGTGATGCCGAAGCGCCGGCCGGGTGCTCTGGACGCCGACGGCTTCGTCCTCACCATCATCTTGACGCGTCGCGATTCCGGAAGCCCATGCGCTGAACATGCTCGGGGGGCCCGCTCCTCCAGAACATAGAGGTATGGCCCCTTGCGATGCGAGGCCTCTGCTGATGGCACCCCTCGACCGGCCAGTGCCCGTGTCGACAGCTTGACTGCTTCTTGATCCCCCACGAATACATATTGGACTATCGCCTTCGAGTCGACCCGGCTGGCCGCCGCTGTGCGCGATTGTCGGCGACTCGGCCTAAGTTGGACCGCATGCCACAGCGCGCACCCTACGGTTCCTGGCTCTCGCCCATCACCGCCGCGGACCTCGCCTCCAGCGGGCACCCGGTCGACGCCGGCCACTTTGTCGGCGAGGAGATCTGGTGGTCCGAGCTGCGTCCCAGCGAGGGCGGGCGGACCTCGATCCGGCGCGCGGGCAGGCGCGGGGAGCCCGAGGACGTGCTGCCGCCGCCGTGGAACGCCCGCACCCGGGTGCACGAGTACGGCGGCGGCGGGTGGACGGTCACCCACGACGGTCGGCTGGTGTTCGCGGAGTTCAGCGACCAACGCGTGTACGCGCTCCGTCCGGGCGAGCACCCGATCCCGCTCACGCCGCCGCCAGCGGTCCGGGCGGGGCTGCGGTACGGCGAGCTGAGCGTCGTCGGCGACGAGGTGTGGTGCGTACGCGAGACCCATTCGGCCGACGGCGAGGTACGTCGCGACATCTGCGCCATCCCGCTCGACGGCTCCGGCGGCGGCGATCCCGCACGGCTGCGGTCGGTGGTGTCCGGCTCGCACTTCCTGGCCTACCCGCGGCTCTCGCCCGACGGCAGGCGACTCGCCTGGATCGCCTGGGACCACCCGCAGATGCCATGGGACGGCACCGAACTGCGGGTCGCCGAGCTCGACGAGAACCGTGTCTGCGGCCCGGGCCGGGTGCTGCTCGGCGGGCCCGAGGAGTCGGTGCTGCAGCCGCAGTGGTTCGACGACGGCTCCCTCTACGCGATCAGCGACCGCAGCGGCTGGTGGAACCTGTACCGGGTGGATCTCGGTGCTCAGCCGCCACAACCCGTGTGCCCGTTGGACGCGGACTTCGGCGCGCCCCTCTGGCATCTCGGTGTCCGCTGGTACGCCGAGCTGGCGGACGGTCGCCTGCTCGCCACCCGCACCGTCGGCACGGACACGCTGGCACTGGTCGACCCATCCGACGGCTCGATCCGGGACCTCGACCTCGGCGACCTCACCTCCCTCGGCATCACGGACGTACACGGCGATCGGGTGTTGCTGCGCAGCGGTGGCGCGCAGACGCCTGGCGGGCTGCGGCTGCTGGACCTGGGCACGGGTGGGGTCACCGATGTCCGGCTCGGCGTCGACGATCTGCCCGATGTCGCGTATCTGCCGACCGCGCAACCGATCACGGTCACCGGGCCACAAGGGCGTGAGGTGCACGCGTACACCTATGCGCCGCGCAACCCGGACTACACGGGGGTGGACGGTGAGCTGCCGCCGTACGTCGCGTTCGTGCACGGTGGCCCGACCGCACACGTCGCGCCCGCGCTGAGCATGGTGTTCGCGTATTTCACCAGCCGCGGGATCGGCGTGATCGATGTGAACTACGGCGGGTCGAGCGGATACGGCCGCGAGTATCGCAACCGGCTGCGTGGGCAGTGGGGGATCGTGGACGTCGAGGACACCATCGCCGCCGTCCGCGGGTTGGCCGACGTCGGGCTGGCCGATCCGACGCGGCTCGCGATCGAGGGAGGCTCGGCGGGCGGCTGGACGGTGCTGGCGGCGCTGACGACCTCCGATGTGTTCGCCTGCGGTGCCTCGTATTACGGCGTCGCCGAGCTCGAGCTGTTCGTCCAGGAGACGCACGACTTCGAGTCCAGGTACATCGACGGCCTGATCGGTCCGCTGCCGGAGAGCAAGGAGCTCTACGCGCGGCGGGCGCCGGTGAACAACGTCGACGGGCTCTCCTGCCCGGTGCTGCTGCTGCAGGGCCTGTCGGATCCGATCGTCCCGCCGTCGCAGGCGGAGCGGTTCCGGGATGCGATGGTCCGCAAGGCGATACCGCACGCGTACCTGGCGTACGAGGGGGAGGCGCACGGCTTCCGGAAGGTGGAGACCATCGTCAGCTCGCGGGAGGCGGAGTTGTCGTTCTACGGCCAGGTGCTCGGCTTCGAGACGCCCGGGATCCCGCGGCTCGAGCTCTGGCGTCCGTAGCCGGCGTCGCGCTTCGTCTTGCTTGCACACCCTTTGGCAAGGTCGCACGGGTATTCCGGTGCCAGAGGGTGTGCGATCTCGGGAGAGGGTGTGCGGGGGAGCGAGAGGTCACGGCTTCGGCGTGCACGCCACCCGGCCGCGGGGCGGCGGCGACAGGCGGGCTCGCTCGATCGCGTCGAGGATGCGGCCGGCCACCACGCGCGGCGTCGCCAGGTCCTGCCAGGTCCACCGCGCCACCTGCCAGCTCGCGGCGCGAAGGGCGTCCTCGCGCTGCTTCTCCGCCCACAGCACGTCCGCGGGCGTCTGGCCCTCCGGCACCAGGCGGCCGTACTTGACCTGGCCGTCGAATTCGCCGACGACTCCGAGCTCCTCGAACAGGAAGTCCACCCGGCCGAGGTGGGCGCCGTCCGGGGCGTACAGGTTCGGCTGACAGTCCGGGACGGGGAGTTGCTCCCTGACCATCAGCACTCGGCTGCGTGACTCGCCGACGCTCTCCGATCGACCGTCGAGCAGATCCACGACGCGGTGGGCCCTGCGGCGGCCCGAGCGCTCGGGCAGGCCGCCGACGGCCTCGCCGAGTTCGGCGGCGGTGAGCGCGGTCGTGCGCAGCGCGTGGTCACCAGCGACGACTGCCTCCTCGAAGGGGAGCGAGCGCGCCAGGTCGAGGACGGTGCGGGCGAGCGTGGTCACGCGCAGCCCGTCGACCTCGGTTGTCTCGTGGTCGGCGAGCTCCGCCACGTGCACGTGCCGCAGCCCGGTCCTGCGCCCGCCGCCCGTGCGGTTGCGAGTCAGGTGGACTCGACGCAGGGGCGTGTTCCACATCTCGAGGCCATGTACCGCCGCGGCGGACTGGTGGCTCAGCACGGCATCCGGCGACGCGACCCGCAGCGCTGCCTCCGCCACCAGCCGGTGAACCGCAACGGGATCGAGCGTGTCCAGGTCGTCGCGGGGCGCATACGTTCCCGGCCGCAGCCGCTCCCAGGCCCCGGTGCGGCACTGGCGCTGCAGTTCGTGGTCGGTGGCGCCGCGTCGCAGTGCCTCCTGGCGTCGGATGATGTGTGCCCCCATGCGATGAAGGCTGCACCTCGGCTCGGGGGTTCGGCGTTCGGAGCGCTGGGCGAACCAGCAGCCTGTGCACGGGTCGTGGGTTGTGCACAGGCGGCTGGTTTTGCGTCGGGCGCACACCCGTTGCCAAGGTCGCACTGGGTTTGGGCGCCCAACGGGGGTGCGAACTTGCCAAAAGGTGTGCGGCCAAACAGAACGCGCCCCCACCGAGAGTCGGTGGGGGCGCGTTGCTGGGTGTTGCTACTTCTTGCGGCCCGGGGCCTTGGCGCCGGCCTTGAACCCGAGTCCGCCCGCCTTCGGCTGGGGCAGCGGAGCGGCCTCAGCGGCAGGTGCACCGTTGTCGGCAGGAGCACCATTGGCCTCCGGTGCACCGTTGGCGGAGGGAGCCTCGTCGGCAGGTGCACTCTCGACGGCCGGTGCGGCCTCGGCAGGTGCACTCTCGGCGGCGGGGGCAGCCGGGGCCGGAGCCGCGGGCGCGGCGGCGGCCGGGGCGGCCTTGCGCGCACCCGGGGCCTTGGCGCCGGCCTTGAATCCGAGCCCGCCCGCCTTCGGCTGCGGCGGCGCGGCAGGTGCCGGTGCCTCAGCAACCGGTGCCTCGGCAACCGGAGCCTCGGCAACCGGAGCCTCGGCGGCAGGTGCCGGTGCGGCGGCGGCCGGAGCGGCAGCCTTCGCGCCGGGAGCCTTGGCCCCACCCTTCATCTGCAGACCCTTGCCGGGAGCCTTGGCGCCGGACGCGAGGCCCAGACCCTTCGGCTTGGCGACGGGAGCAGCGGCCTCGGCAGCGGGTGCCTCGGCGGCGGCCGGAGCGGCCTCGGCGGCGGGAGCGGCGGCGGGCTTGGCGCCCGGAGCCTTGGCCCCACCCTTCATGCCCAGACCCTTGCCCGGTGCCTTCGCGCCACCCTTGAGGCCGAGGCCCTTCGGAGCGGCGGACGGAGCCGCAGCGGTCTCGGCGGCAGGAGCAGCCTCGGCGGCGGGAGCGGCAGCGGCGGGCTTGGCGCCCGGAGCCTTCGCACCAGGGGCCTTCGCGAGACCCTTCATGCCCAGACCCTTGACCGGGGGCTTGGAGGCAGGAGCAGCCTCGGCAGCGGCGGGCTTGGCGCCCGGAGCCTTCGCGCCCGGGGCCTTGGCGAGGCCCTTCATGCCCAGACCCTTGACCGCGGGCTTCGCGGCGGCGGGAGCAGCAGCAGCAGCCTCGGCAACCGGAGCTGCCTCCGCGACGGGTGCCGGTGCCTTCTCGCGGGGTTCGACCTTGATGTTCGCGGTCAGTGCGGCCGGCTCGAGGCGGGTGATGGATTCGAGCATCATCTGCGCGACGTCGACGACCTCGACGCCTTCGCCCTGGCCCGATTCCTGGCGTGCGGTGACGCCGTC